>NZ_RCOD01000062.1:0-1637 GCF_004307505.1 Pseudomonas sp. Sample_11 | reverse complement strand
CACATCTTCCAGCTGGGCAACAAGTACAGCAAGGCGATGAAGTGCGAAGTGCTGGGCGAAAACGGCAAGCCGGTGACCCTGGAAATGGGTTGCTACGGCATCGGCGTATCGCGCGTGGTGGCTGCTGCCATCGAGCAGAACAACGACGCCAACGGCATCATCTGGAGCGACACCCTGGCGCCGTTCCAGATCGCTCTGGTACCGCTGCGTTATGAAACCGAGCAGGTGCGCGAAGCCACCGACAAGCTGTACGCCGAACTGACGGCGGCCGGCTTCGAAGTGCTGCTGGACGATCGCGACAAGAAAACCAGCCCGGGCATCAAGTTTGCGGACATGGAGCTGATCGGCATTCCACACCGGATCGTGGTCAGCGACCGCGGCCTCGCCGAAGGCAACCTGGAATACAAGAGTCGTTCCGAAGCAGAGGCGCAAGCACTGCCGGTGGCCGATGTTGTGTCCTTCCTTCAGGCCCGTATCCGCCGCTGAAACCAGATAGAGACGTCATGTTCAAGCGAAACACCTTAGGCCTCGGTGGCGCCGCCCTGTGCGGCGCCCTGCTGGTCAGCGGCTGCGCCAATCACATGTCGCAACGCAGCGAGCACGAAGAGCGGGTCGAGCGAAAACTGCTCGATCACAGCCTGCAGATCGATGTCGGCGAGCCCAAGGTGCTCGAGCTGCCGCAGCGACGCGTGAAGATCAACGAGCAAAAGACTTTCGAAGTCACCGAGTTCGAGGTCACCCGTCGTTACGACCGCTACACGCCTTACCAACCCTGGCGCGAAGTCTATGAGATTCCGCTGGGCGCGGTGGCCGTGGTCGGTGGTGTCGGTGCCAACGTGGTCAACGTGTTTGCCCTCGGCAACCTGCCGGACAGCGTCACCAAGGATTGGCTGAGCTACGGTTTCGCCGGGCTAAACCCGTTCATGAACGTGCAGTCCAACGGTCGCGCGCAGCAGAACCTCGCGGGCATCGACGAAGTCCAGCGCGACAAGCGCACGGAGTATTCGAGCCTGCCGTGGAGCGAACGACCGGTGCAGGTCAAGGCCGGCAAGCAGACCTTCGACATGACCACCGACCGCAACGGCGTGCTGCGCTTGAATCTGCTCGACAGCCCTTTCGCCGAACATGACCTCAACCATGTTGGCCGCTTGCAGATCAGTGTCGAAGACGCCAAGGACGATGTGCATTCCGACTCGACCCTGATGCTCAGCGGCCACCTGCGCGGCAAGTTGATCGAGGCGCACGGGCTGATTTATGACGATCTGGAAGATGACGAAGTGAGCCAGTGGGTACACCGGGTCAAACGCCTGTCGGAGCTGGGCCTGGAAGAAGAAGCCAGCGAACTGGAGCAGAGTCTGATCGAACTGACCCGCAATGATCCTGAGTTGCAGACTGAGTTTCTCAAGTCTCTGGCCAAGGATGCCGGGCGTTTAGTGGCTGATCCGGGACCGAATTAAAAGCTAAAGGCATCGCGGGCAAGCCCGCTCCCACAGGGTTTATGGGTGTTCACACAATATGTGTTTCACCATCGATCAATGTGGGAGCGGGCTTGCCCGCGATGACTATCTGAATACGCCGCGAATCTACCGCTCAAACAACTCCATCTGCTCAAACCCGCCCCGCAGATCCTCCAGCCT
>NZ_RCOD01000086.1:0-29162 GCF_004307505.1 Pseudomonas sp. Sample_11 | reverse complement strand
GCGCTCATTGTTGAGTGGGGCGGCTTCGCCGCGGGCAGCTGCGCTGCTTTGCTTTCTGTGGGAGCGAGCCTGCTCGCGAAGGCGGCCTGACAGCCGACCTGTTTTTTGAGGGTGTATCCAATCCACCTGTAGGAGCTGCCGAAGGCTGCGATCTTTTGATCTGCTTTTGCTTTTGCTTTTGCTTTTGCTTTTGCTCTGGCTCTGGCTCTTGATCTTTTGCCCCTTCGGGAGGCTTCGTTACGGGATCGATCCGGGTGTGGGAGCGCAGCGACCGTACGACGCAGTCGTACACAGCGGAAGGAGGTGCAGCGAAGCAAACCGTAGCCGCTGCGCCCGGATCGGTCCCGTAACGAAGGAGCCCCGAGCTTTAGCGAGCGGGCCGTACGCCGGGGCAAAGCCTTTTGGTTCCTTTTTGCTGGGCCGGCACTCCGGCGTTTGAAAAAGGGACTCGCTGTAAGAGCGAAACCATAAGAAGCCGTTACCGCAGCAACGGATATGCTCCCAATCCGATGAACACCAACAGAAACAAAAACGGCCTCTATATAAGAGGCCGTTCCTGACACACCACTAAACCATCACAAAAAAAGAAAAACCCTTATTTGCGATCTTCCAGCTTGGTGATGTCACGCGACTCGTAACCGGTGTACAGCTGGCGCGGGCGGCCAATCTTGTACGGGCTCGAGAGCATTTCCTTCCAGTGCGAAATCCAGCCGACAGTACGCGCCAGGGCGAAAATCACCGTGAACATGCTGGTTGGAATGCCGATCGCCTTGAGGATGATCCCCGAGTAGAAGTCGACGTTCGGGTACAGCGAGCGCTCGATGAAGTACGGGTCGGTCAACGCGATCTCTTCCAGGCGCATGGCCAGTTCGAGTTGCGGATCGTTGTTGATGCCCAGTTCCTTCAGCACTTCGTCGCAGGTCTGCTTCATGACAGTCGCGCGAGGGTCGCGGTTCTTGTAGACGCGGTGACCGAAGCCCATCAACTTGAACGGATCGTTCTTGTCCTTGGCCTTGGCGATGAACTTGTCGATGTTCGACACATCGCCAATCTCGTCGAGCATGGTCAGCACGGCTTCGTTCGCACCGCCGTGGGCAGGGCCCCACAGTGCGGCGATACCGGCGGCGATACAGGCGAACGGGTTGGCACCCGAAGAGCCGGCCAGACGCACGGTGGAGGTCGAAGCGTTCTGCTCGTGGTCGGCGTGGAGGATGAAGATCCGGTCCATGGCCTTGGCGAGTACCGGGCTGATCGGTTTGATCTCGCACGGGGTGTTGAACATCATGTGCAGGAAGTTTTCCGCGTACGTCAGGTCGTTGCGCGGGTACATCATGGGTTGGCCCATGGAGTACTTGTAGACCATCGCTGCCAGGGTCGGCATCTTCGCAACCAGACGGATCGCGGAGATTTCGCGATGCTGCGGGTTATTGATGTCCAGGGAGTCGTGGTAGAAGGCCGAGAGGGCGCCGACTACACCGCACATGACGGCCATCGGGTGGGCGTCGCGACGGAAACCGTTGAAGAAGGTTTTCAGCTGCTCGTGAACCATGGTGTGGTTTTTCACGGTGCTGACGAACTGGGCCTTCTGTTCTGCGGTCGGCAGTTCGCCGTTGAGCAGCAGGTAGCAGGTTTCCAGGTAGTCCGACTTTTCAGCCAGCTGTTCGATCGGGTAGCCGCGGTGCAACAGAATGCCGTTGTCGCCGTCGATATAGGTAATTTTCGATTCGCACGAAGCGGTCGACATGAAACCCGGGTCGAAAGTGAAGCGGCCCGTGGCCGTCAGGCCCCGAACATCGATTACATCGGGACCAACGGTGCCGGTTAAAATGGGCAGCTCGACGGGGGCTGCGCCCTCGATGATCAACTGCGCTTTTTTGTCAGCCATGTGGCCTCCTATTTATGCTTGAACCATCAGACAGACCCCCCACGCAGGGCCCGCACCACTATAGTGAGATAAATTCGAATGTCAATTTGCCTAAAGTCTTGCTCCAGAAGGCTTTAAGCCGACTTTTTCCTCGAAATTGCCTGCCATTTACGCCTTTTATGCAACTTGTGCAATCCGCTATTGGGGGTAGGTGAACGCGTTGTCATTAGTAGCCTAACTGTCTATACTCGGCCACCGACCGCCAAGGGCTTTTGGGCTTGCTTTCATTGGGGGTCGCATCCCTGGGTGGTGGTTACCTGACCAGTGCACTCCCCAACAACTTTGCCCTGATTGTTAGGGGCTCTTCAGTGTGAAAAAAAAGCCGTGAAAAGCCAACGACCTGTAAACCTAGACCTAAGGACCATCAAACTCCCAGTCACTGCTTACACGTCCATTCTTCACCGTATCTCCGGTGTCATCCTCTTCGTGTGCCTTGCCATCATGCTTTACGCATTGGACAAGTCGCTGAGCTCCGAGGAAGGCTTCGGTCAGGTGAAAGCGTGTCTGACCAGTCCGCTAGCCAAGCTAGTGATTTGGGGCATCCTGTCCGCTCTGCTGTATCACCTGGTAGCCGGTGTGCGCCACTTGATCATGGACATGGGCATCGGTGAGACGCTGGAAGGCGGCAAACTGGGCTCGAAAATCGTTATCGCCGTTTCCGTGGTGGTAATCGTTCTGGCAGGAGTCTGGATATGGTAACTAACGTCACTAACCTGTCGCGTTCGGGCCTCTATGACTGGATGGCACAGCGTGTGTCTGCGGTCGTTCTCGCGGCTTACTTCATCTTTCTGATCGGATACATCGTCGCCAACCCTGGCCTCGAGTATGCCCAGTGGCATGAATTGTTCGCTCACAACGGAATGCGTATTTTCAGCCTGCTGGCCCTTGTTGCTCTGGGCGCTCACGCCTGGGTCGGCATGTGGACCATCGCGACCGACTACCTGACGCCAATGGCGTTCGGCAAGTCCGCAACGGCGATACGTTTCCTTTTCCAGGCAGTATGCGGCGTTGCGATGTTCGCTTACTTCGTCTGGGGTGTGCAGATTCTCTGGGGTATCTGATTCATGGCTAACATTCCAACGATTTCTTTCGACGCCATCATTATTGGTGGTGGCGGTGCCGGCATGCGCGCTGCGCTGCAGCTGGCACAAGGCGGCCACAAGACTGCGGTGATCACCAAGGTTTTCCCGACCCGTTCGCACACTGTATCCGCGCAGGGTGGCATTACGTGCGCCATCGCTTCGGCCGACCCGAACGATGACTGGCGCTGGCACATGTACGATACCGTCAAGGGTTCCGACTACATCGGTGACCAGGACGCTATCGAATACATGTGTCAGGAAGGCCCGGCCGCTGTTTTCGAGCTGGACCACATGGGTCTGCCGTTCTCGCGTACCGAGCAAGGCCGCATCTACCAGCGTCCGTTCGGTGGCCAGTCCAAGGACTACGGCAAGGGCGGTCAGGCTGCACGTACTTGCGCTGCGTCCGACCGTACCGGTCACGCGCTGCTGCACACGCTTTATCAGGGCAACCTGAAAGCCGGTACCACGTTCCTCAACGAGTACTACGCTGTTGATCTGGTGAAAAACCAGGAAGGCGAATTCGTTGGTGTGATCGCGATCTGCATCGAAACCGGCGAAACCTCCTACATCCGTGCCAAGGCCACCGTTCTGGCGACTGGCGGTGCAGGCCGTATCTACGCGTCTACCACCAACGCCCTGATCAACACCGGTGACGGCGTCGGCATGGCTCTGCGTGCTGGCGTGCCGGTACAAGACATCGAAATGTGGCAGTTCCACCCGACCGGCATCGCCGGCGCCGGTGTACTGGTTACCGAAGGTTGCCGTGGTGAAGGTGGTTACCTGATCAACAAGCACGGCGAGCGTTTCATGGAGCGTTATGCTCCGAACGCGAAAGACCTTGCAGGTCGTGACGTGGTTGCCCGTTCGATGGTCAAGGAAATCATCGCCGGCAACGGTTGCGGTCCGAATGGCGACCACGTGATGCTCAAACTCGACCACCTGGGCGAGGAAGTGCTGCACAGCCGTCTGCCAGGCATCTGCGAACTGTCGAAGACTTTCGCCCACGTTGACCCGGTCGTTGCTCCGGTTCCGGTTGTGCCGACCTGCCACTACATGATGGGCGGCGTTGCCACCAACATTCATGGCCAGGCGATCACCCAGAACGCCGAAGGTCAGGACCAGATCATTCCTGGCCTGTTCGCGGTAGGCGAAGTGGCTTGCGTATCGGTACACGGTGCGAACCGTCTGGGCGGCAACTCGCTGCTCGACCTGGTGGTCTTCGGTCGCGCTGCCGGTCTGCACCTGGAAAAGGCGTTGACCGATGGCATCGAATACGACGACGCTACCGAGTCCGACATCGAAGCTGCACTGTCGCGTCTGAACGCGCTGAACAACCGTACCGACGGTGAAGACGTTGCCACCCTGCGTCGCGAGCTGCAAAGCTGCATGCAGAACTACTTCGGTGTATTCCGTACCGGCGAATACATGCAGAAGGGCATCGCTCAGCTGGCCGATCTGCGCAAGCGTATCGCCAACGTGAAGATCAACGACAAGTCGCAAGCGTTCAACACTGCACGTATCGAAGCGCTGGAACTGCAGAACCTGCTGGAAGTGGCTGAAGCTACCGCCATCGCGGCCGAAGTACGTAAAGAGTCCCGCGGCGCTCACGCCCGTGAAGACTTCGAAGACCGTGATGACGAAAACTGGCTGTGCCACACCCTGTACTTCCCGGGTGACAAGCGCGTCACCAAGCGTGCCGTGAACTTCTCGCCGAAGACTGTTCCGACTTTCGAACCTAAAGTCCGGACTTATTAAGGGTGACCGCCATGTTGCAAGTCAGTGTTTATCGCTACAACCCTGATCAGGACGCCGCGCCGTTCATGCAGGATTTCCAGGTCGATACCGGTGGTAAAGACCTGATGGTGCTGGACGTGCTGGCCCTGATCAAAGAGCAGGACGAAGGTTTCTCCTATCGTCGCTCCTGCCGTGAAGGCGTCTGCGGCTCCGACGGCATGAACATCAACGGCAAGAACGGTCTGGCCTGCATCACGCCGCTGTCTGCCGTTGTAAAAGGCAACAAACTGATCGTTCGTCCGCTGCCAGGTTTGCCGGTTATCCGTGAC
Source organism: Pseudomonas sp. Sample_11 (assembly GCF_004307505.1). Taxonomy (NCBI): domain Bacteria; kingdom Pseudomonadati; phylum Pseudomonadota; class Gammaproteobacteria; order Pseudomonadales; family Pseudomonadaceae; genus Pseudomonas; species Pseudomonas sp. Sample_11. The sequence goes on along the minus strand of NZ_RCOD01000086.1, from coordinate 24,093 downwards.
CTGGTCGTCGATATGAGCATCTTCTACAAGCAATACGAGAAGGTGAAGCCTTACCTGCAGAACGACACGCCGGCTCCGGCCATCGAGCGTCTGCAGTCGCCAGAAGAGCGCGAAAAGCTCGACGGTCTGTACGAGTGCATCCTGTGCGCCTGCTGCTCGACCTCTTGCCCGTCCTTCTGGTGGAACCCGGACAAGTTCCTGGGTCCTGCTGCGCTGCTGCAAGCCTACCGCTTCCTGGCAGACAGCCGCGACACCAAGACCAGCGAACGTCTGGCTTCACTTGACGACCCGTTCAGCGTTTTCCGCTGCCGGGGCATCATGAACTGCGTCAACGTATGTCCGAAAGGCCTGAACCCGACTAAGGCCATCGGTCACATCCGTAACATGCTGCTTTCGAGCGGCGTGTGATTCAGCTGCTGTAACCGTTGCACCGTAGAGGCTGTGGCGCGGGCTTCAACCCGCGTCATGGCTATAACCAGAGCCGTAGCCATAAGCTGCAGCTCTTCTTTTGAAGAAATGAGACAAGCAGGGGCATCCGGGCTGGTACCCGGACTATCAGTGTGATCCTAGGTGGCTTGTTTTAGTCGCTGCATTCGGACTTCTGCAAGTTTGCTCGGTGTCGACACCGATGGTGTTCCCCTAACCGAGGGTGACCAAGCATGCAAGAAAGCGTGATGCAGCGCATGTGGAACAGCGCCTACCTTTCAGGTGGAAACGCTGCCTATGTGGAAGAGCTTTATGAGCTCTACCTGCACGACCCTAACGCTGTGCCAGAAGAGTGGCGCACCTACTTTCAGAAGTTGCCAGCCGACGGCAACTCTGCCACTGATGTTTCGCACTCGACGATTCGCGATCATTTCGTGCTGCTGGCAAAGAACCAGCGCCGCGCCCAACCGGTTTCCGCCGGCAGCGTGAGCAGTGAGCACGAGAAGAAGCAAGTTGAAGTGCTGCGATTGATCCAGGCCTACCGTATGCGTGGCCACCAGGCAGCCCAGCTTGACCCGCTGGGGCTGTGGCAGCGTCCTGCACCTGCAGACCTGTCGATCAATCATTACGGCTTGACCAATGCCGATCTTGATACGACCTTCCGTGCCGGCGACCTGTTCATCGGCAAAGAGGAAGCGAGCCTACGCGAAATTCACGAAGCGTTGCAGCAGACATATTGCCGCACCATCGGCGCTGAATTCACGCACATCACCGATTCCGAGCAGCGCCAGTGGTTCCAGCAGCGTCTGGAAAGCGTGCGTGGTCGTCCGACGTACTCCGCCGACATCAAGAGCCACCTGCTTGAGCGCGTGACTGCCGGTGAAGGCCTGGAAAAATACCTGGGCACCAAATACCCGGGCACCAAGCGTTTCGGTCTGGAAGGCGGCGAAAGCCTGATTCCGATGCTCGACGAACTGATCCAGCGTTCCGGCTCGTACGGCACCAAGGAAGTCGTCATCGGCATGGCCCACCGTGGCCGTCTGAACGTGCTGGTCAACACCTTCGGCAAGAACCCGCGCGAGCTGTTCGACGAGTTCGAAGGCAAGAAAAAGGTCGAGCTCGGTTCCGGTGACGTCAAATACCACCAGGGCTTCTCGTCCAACGTGATGACCACCGGCGGTGAAGTTCACCTGGCCATGGCGTTCAACCCGTCCCACCTGGAAATCGTTTCCCCGGTGGTCGAAGGCTCGGTGCGCGCCCGTCAGGATCGTCGCAACGACCTGACCGGTGAGAAAGTTCTGCCGATCTCCATCCACGGTGACGCGGCATTCGCCGGTCAGGGCGTGGTCATGGAAACCTTCCAGATGTCGCAGACCCGCGGTTTCAAGACCGGCGGTACCGTGCACATCGTGATCAACAACCAGGTTGGTTTCACCATCAGCAACCCGCTGGACTCGCGCTCCACCGAGTACGCCACCGACGTTGCCAAGATGATCCAGGCGCCGATCCTCCATGTGAATGGTGATGATCCGGAAGCCGTGCTGTTCGTGACCCAACTGGCCATCGACTACCGCATGCAGTTCAAGCGTGACGTGGTCATCGATCTGGTCTGCTACCGTCGTCGCGGCCACAACGAGGCCGACGAGCCAAGCGGCACCCAGCCCCTGATGTATCAGCAGATCACCAAGCAGCGCACCACCCGTGAGCTGTACGCTGATCGCCTGACCCAGGCCGGTGTGTTGGACGCTGAACGTGTTCAGGCCAAGGTCGACGAATACCGCAACGCGCTGGACAACGGTCTGCACGTGGTGAAATCGCTGGTCAAAGAGCCGAACAAAGAGCTGTTCGTCGACTGGCGTCCGTACCTGGGCCACGCCTGGACCGCGCGTCACGACACGCGTTTCGATCTCAAAACCTTGCAAGAACTGTCCGCCAAGCTGCTGGAAATTCCGGAAGGCTTCGTCGTTCAGCGTCAGGTCGCGAAGATCTACGAAGACCGTCAGAAGATGCAAGCCGGCGGCCTGCCGATCAACTGGGGTTACGCTGAAACCATGGCGTACGCGACCCTCGCGTTCGAAGGTCACCCGATCCGCATGACCGGTCAGGACATCGGCCGCGGTACGTTCTCGCACCGTCACGCTGTGTTGCACAACCAGAAAGACGCGGGCACCTACATTCCGCTGCAGAACCTGTACGACGGTCAGCCACGTTTCGACCTGTACGACTCGTTCCTCTCGGAAGAAGCGGTACTGGCATTCGAATACGGTTACTCGACCACCACGCCAAACGCGCTGGTGATCTGGGAAGCCCAGTTCGGCGACTTCGCCAACGGTGCTCAGGTCGTGATCGACCAGTTCATCACCAGCGGCGAGCACAAATGGGGCCGTCTCTGCGGTCTGACCATGCTGTTGCCACACGGTTACGAAGGTCAGGGCCCTGAGCACAGCTCGGCTCGTCTTGAGCGTTACCTGCAGCTGTGCGCCGAGCACAACATTCAGGTGTGCATGCCGACCACGCCAGCACAGATCTACCACTTGCTGCGTCGTCAGGTGATCCGTCCGCTGCGCAAGCCGCTGGTCGTGCTGACGCCGAAGTCGCTGCTGCGCCACAAGCTGGCCATCTCGACACTGGAAGATCTGGCCGAAGGTTCGTTCCAGACCGTGATCCCGGAAATCGACGCACTGGACCCGAAAAAGGTCGAGCGCGTGGTTCTGTGCAGCGGCAAGGTCTACTACGACCTGCTGGAAAAACGCCGTGCCGAAGGCCGCGAAGATATCGCCATCGTGCGTATCGAGCAGCTGTATCCGTTCCCTGAGGACGACTTGAAAGAAGTCCTGGCTCCGTACACCAACGTCAAACACGCCGTTTGGTGTCAGGAAGAGCCGATGAACCAGGGTGCCTGGTACTGCAGCCAGCATCACTTGCGTCGCAGCATCGCCAACCTCGACAAGACTCTCGTACTTGAGTACGCGGGCCGTGAGGCTTCGGCTGCGCCAGCTTGTGGTTACGCATCGATGCACGCCGAGCAGCAGGAAAAACTGCTGCAAGATGCTTTCACTGTTTAACGCCTTCGCGCTGACTGAAACCGAATTTTAAGGACCCACAGATAATGGCTATCGAAATCAAAGCCCCGTCATTCCCGGAATCGGTTGCCGATGGCACCGTTGCCACCTGGCACAAGAAACCAGGTGAGGCCGTCAAGCGTGACGACCTGATCGTCGACATCGAAACCGACAAAGTCGTGCTCGAAGTGTTGGCTGAAGCTGACGGCGTGCTGGGCGCAATCGTTGCCGAAGAGGGCGCTACCGTTCTGTCGAACCAGGTCCTGGGCTCGATCGAAGAGGGCGGCGCTGCTGCTGCCGCTCCTGCCGCCGCTGCTGCTCCGGCTGCTACTGCCGCTGCCGCACCAGCTGCTGCCGATGGCGAAGATGACCCGATCGCAGCTCCTGCCGCTCGCAAGCTGGCTGAAGAGAACGGCATCAACATCGCTTCCGTTGCCGGCACCGGCAAGGGCGGTCGTGTGACCAAGGAAGACGTGGTAGCAGCAGTTGCTGCGAAGAAAGCCGCTCCGGCTGCCGCACCGGCCAAGGCTGCTGCTCCTTCGGCTGCTGCGCCTGTGTTCGCTGCCGGCGACCGCATCGAGAAGCGCGTACCGATGACTCGCGTACGTGCCACCGTGGCCAAGCGTCTGGTTGAAGCCCAGTCGAACATGGCGATGCTGACCACGTTCAACGAAGTCGACATGACCGAAGTCATGGCTCTGCGTTCGAAGTACAAGGACCTGTTCGAGAAGTCCCACAACGGCGTACGCCTGGGCTTCATGTCGTTCTTCGTGAAAGCGGCCACCGAAGCGCTGAAACGCTTCCCGGCTGTCAACGCGTCGATCGACGGCGGCGACATCGTTTACCACGGCTATGCGGACATCGGCGTTGCCGTTTCCAGCGACCGTGGCCTGGTGGTACCGGTTCTGCGTAACGCCGAGCTGATGAGCCTGGCTGAAATCGAAGGCGGCATCGCAACATTCGGCAAGAAAGCCCGTGACGGCAAACTGTCGATGGACGAGATGACCGGTGGTACCTTCACCATCACCAACGGTGGTACCTTCGGTTCGATGATGTCGACGCCGATCGTCAACCCGCCGCAGGCAGCGATCCTGGGCATGCACAACATCATCCAGCGTCCGATGGCCATCAACGGTCAGGTCGTGATCCGTCCGATGATGTACCTGGCTCTGTCCTACGATCACCGCCTGATCGATGGCAAAGAAGCTGTGACCTTCCTGGTGACCATCAAGAACCTGCTGGAAGATCCGGCTCGTCTGTTGCTGGATATCTAAAAAGCAGCTGCAAGCTTTCAGCTACAAGCCTCAAGCTCAAGGCGAGCGGGTGGGCTTGCAGCTTGAAGCTTGCGGCTTGTAGCTTTATTGCTAAAGAGGATTTTTTGAATGTCGCAGAAATTTGACGTAGTAGTGATCGGTGCCGGCCCTGGTGGCTATGTAGCGGCCATCAAGGCTGCTCAGTTGGGCCTGACCACTGCCTGCATCGAGAAGTACACCGACGCAGAGGGCAAGCAAGCCCTGGGCGGTACCTGCCTGAACGTGGGTTGCATTCCTTCCAAGGCGCTGCTCGACAGCTCGTGGAAATACAAGGAAGCCAAAGAGAGCTTCAACGTTCACGGTATCTCGACCGGCGAAGTCAAAATGGACGTCGCTGCGATGGTTGGCCGCAAGGCTGGCATCGTCAAGAACCTGACCGGCGGCGTTGCCACCCTGTTCAAGGCCAACGGCGTTACTTCGATCCAGGGCCACGGCAAGCTGCTGGCTGGCAAGAAAGTCGAAGTCACCAAGCCGGACGGTTCGGTTGAAGTCATCGAGGCGGAAAACGTCATCCTCGCGCCAGGTTCGCGTCCGATCGACATTCCACCGGCTCCGGTTGACCAGAAAGTCATCGTCGATTCGACTGGCGCTCTGGAGTTCCAGTCCGTACCTAAACGTCTGGGCGTGATCGGCGCTGGCGTGATCGGTCTGGAACTGGGTTCGGTATGGTCGCGTCTGGGTGCAGAAGTGACTGTTCTCGAAGCACTGGACACTTTCCTGATGGCAGCGGACACCGCTGTTTCCAAGGAAGCGCTGAAAACCCTGACCAAACAGGGTCTGGACATCAAGCTGGGCGCTCGCGTTACCGGTTCGAAAGTCAACGGCGAAGAAGTCGTCGTCAACTACACCGATGCCAACGGCGAACAGACCATCACTTTCGACAAGCTGATCGTAGCCGTTGGTCGCCGTCCGGTGACCACTGATCTGCTGTCCGCCGACTGCGGCGTGGAAATCGACGAGCGCGGTTTCATCGCGGTCGATGACCATTGCGTCACAGCTGTACCGGGCGTCTTCGCCATCGGTGACGTGGTTCGCGGCATGATGCTGGCCCACAAGGCGTCCGAAGAAGGCATCATGGTTGTCGAGCGCATCAAGGGCCACAAGGCTCAGATGAACTATGATTTGATCCCTTCGGTTATTTATACTCACCCGGAAATCGCGTGGGTTGGCAAAACCGAGCAGGCGCTGAAGGCCGAAGGCGTTGAAGTCAACGTCGGCACCTTCCCGTTCGCCGCTTCCGGCCGTGCCATGGCTGCCAACGATACCGGTGGTTTCGTCAAGGTCATCGCCGATGCCAAGACCGACCGCGTATTGGGCGTGCACGTGATTGGCCCGAGCGCTGCAGAACTGGTTCAGCAGGGCGCGATCGGTATGGAATTCGGCACCAGCGCTGAAGACCTGGGCATGATGGTTTTCTCCCATCCGACCCTGTCTGAAGCCTTGCACGAAGCTGCTCTGGCAGTGAATGGCGGCGCCATTCACATTGCCAACCGCAAGAAGCGTTAAGACATAATAAGAAACCACGGCGGCAACGGCCCGTCGTGAGCCTTGCGAGCAAGACTCACCGCGGAATGTCCGCCGGACGCAGTCTTGCGTAGCCCAGCTACGCAAGCAGCAGTCACAGGTGGCGCGGCACTCAAACGAGCGCAGCGCCGAATGCGCAGTACCTAACGAAGACGGTAAAAAGCATGAATCTTCACGAGTATCAGGGTAAGCAGCTGTTCGCTGAATACGGCCTGCCAGTTTCCACTGGTTATGCAGTAGACACCCCGGAAGCAGCAGCAGAAGCTTGCGACAAGATCGGCGGCAACGAGTGGGTCGTCAAAGCCCAGGTTCACGCCGGTGGTCGCGGTAAAGCGGGCGGCGTAAAGCTGGTTCGCAGCAAAGAAGACGCCAAAGCCTTCGCACAGCAGTGGCTGGGCAAGCGTCTGGTGACTTACCAGACTGACGCCAATGGCCAGCCAGTCACCAAGATCCTGGTTGAATCGTGCACTGATATCGCTAAAGAGCTGTACCTGGGCGCTGTCGTTGACCGTTCGAGCCGTCGCATCGTGTTCATGGCTTCCACCGAAGGTGGCGTGGACATCGAGAAAATCGCTCACGACACTCCAGAAAAAATTCTCAAGGCCACTATCGATCCACTGGTTGGCGCTCAGCCATCCCAGGGTCGCGAGCTGGCATTCCAGCTGGGTCTGGAAGGCAAGCAGGTCACTCAGTTCGCCAAGATCTTCGTAGGTCTGGCCAAGCTGTTCAAAGACCACGACCTGGCTCTGCTGGAAGTGAACCCGCTGGTGATCAAGGCTGACGGCGATCTGCACTGCCTCGACGCGAAGATCAACATCGACGCCAACGCCATGTACCGTCAGCCTAAGCTGAAGGCTTTCCACGATCCGTCGCAGGACGATCCGCGCGAAGCGCACGCTGCCAAGTTCGAACTGAACTACGTAGCCCTGGAAGGCAACATCGGCTGCATGGTCAACGGTGCCGGTCTGGCCATGGGTACCATGGACATCGTCAACCTGCATGGCGGCAAGCCAGCCAACTTCCTCGACGTAGGTGGTGGCGCTACCAAGGAACGCGTTACTGAAGCGTTCAAGATCATCCTGTCCGACCAGAACGTCGCGGCAGTACTGGTCAACATCTTCGGCGGCATCGTTCGCTGCGACATGATTGCCGAAGGCATCATCGGCGCCGTGAAAGAAGTCGGCGTGAAAATCCCGGTTGTTGTTCGCCTTGAAGGCAACAACGCTGAGCTGGGCGCTAAAGTACTGGCAGAAAGCGGTTTGAACATCATCGCTGCAACCAGCCTGACCGACGCTGCTCAACAAGTTGTCAAAGCTGCGGAGGGCAAATAATGAGCGTCCTGATCAATAAAGACACCAAAGTTATCTGCCAGGGTATTACCGGTTCGCAAGGTAGTTTCCACACCCAGCAAGCCATCGAATACGGCACCAAGATGGTTGGTGGCGTAACGCCAGGCAAGGGCGGCACCGAGCACCTGGGTCTGCCAGTATTCAACACCGTTAAAGACGCAGTAGCTGCCACTGGCGCTACCGCCAGCGTGATCTACGTTCCGGCTCCGTTCTGCAAGGACTCGATCCTGGAAGCGGCATTCGGCGGCATCAAGCTGATCGTCTGCATCACCGAAGGCATTCCTACCCTGGACATGCTGGACGCCAAAGTTAAGTGCGACGAGCTGGGCGTAGTCCTGATCGGCCCTAACTGCCCAGGCGTGATCACCCCAGGCGAATGCAAGATCGGCATCATGCCAGGTCACATTCACTTGCCAGGCAAGGTCGGTATCGTTTCGCGTTCCGGCACCCTGACCTACGAAGCTGTGAAGCAGACCACTGACGCCGGTTTCGGTCAGTCGACTTGCGTCGGCATCGGCGGTGACCCGATCCCGGGTTCGAACTTCATCGACATCCTGAAGCTGTTCCAGGAAGACCCGAAGACCGAGGCGATCGTGATGATCGGCGAGATCGGCGGTTCGGCTGAAGAAGAAGCGGCTGCCTACATCAAGGCTAACGTGACCAAGCCGGTTGTTTCCTACATCGCTGGTGTGACTGCTCCTCCGGGCAAGCGCATGGGCCATGCTGGCGCAATCATCTCTGGCGGCAAAGGCACTGCAGACGAGAAATTCGCTGCGCTGCAAGACGCAGGCGTTAAAACCGTGCGTTCGCTGGCAGACATCGGCAAGGCCCTGGCCGAGCTGACTGGCTGGGAAGTGAAGAAGTAAGCTTCGGCTGACTTTTTAGCTCCAGCAACAAAGGCCACCTTCGGGTGGCCTTTGTCGTTTCAGAGCAGCGGCAAGCTTCAAGCGGCTAGCTGCAAGATAGAAGCTTGCAGCTTGAAACTTGTAGCTTGCAGCTGCTTTTCTTATGTAAACGCGACACGGAAACGTCGCGTATCGGATAGTTCGCCCTCCAACAGTGCGTTTGTCCGCCAAATTCGTTAGGCTGGCCGCCATTTTTGCGTCCGCCGCCCACAAGGCAGCCACGCGCTTTAAGGGTCAGTCCCATACGGATCGACAGCATTTCCCTAATCCAACAGGGCAATCCCCCTCTAAATTCCGATTTCAGTAGTGTGGTATTACCTTAATGAAAGTTTTGAAAGGTCAGGACATCCTGGCACTTGGTTTTATGACGTTTGCCCTGTTTGTCGGGGCCGGTAACATCATTTTCCCGCCGATCGTCGGCTTGCAGGCTGGACCTCACGTCTGGATGGCCGCGCTGGGCTTTCTGATAACCGCCGTCGGTTTGCCGGTGGTCACTGTGGTGGCGCTGGCCAAGGTCGGCGGCGCGATGGATGCGCTGAGCAGCCCGATCGGCAAGATCGCCGGCGGTATCCTCGCGGCGGCATGCTATTTGGCTGTGGGTCCGCTGTTCGCCACTCCGCGTACCGCGACCGTTTCCTTCGAAGTGGGTCTGGCGCCGTTGACCGGCGAGAGCCCGCTGGCGCTGTTCCTCTACAGCTCGGTGTACTTCCTGCTGGTGTTCTTCATTTCGCTCTACCCTGGGCGTTTGCTGGATACCGTGGGCCGCTTCCTCGCACCGCTGAAAATCATTGCGCTGGCAGTACTGGGCATTGCCGCGTTCGCCTTGCCGGCGGGTGACATCGGTCACGGCACTCCAGAGTATGTGGCGGCACCGTTTTCCCAAGGCTTCATCAATGGTTACCTGACCATGGATACCCTCGGCGCACTGGTATTCGGCATCGTTATCGTCAACGCGATCCGCTCCCGTGGCGTCGAGTCGCCAGCGCTGATCACCCGTTACGCGATCATTGCCGGGCTGATTGCCGGCGTGGGTCTGGCACTGGTCTACGTCAGCCTGTTCCGCCTCGGGTCCGGCAGCCATGAAGTCGCGGTCGGCGCCACCAACGGCGCGGCGGTGTTGCATGCCTACGTGCAGCACACCTTCGGTTCGCTGGGCAGCGGTTTCCTTGCGGTGCTGATCTCGCTGGCGTGTCTGGTCACGGCGGTCGGTCTGACCTGTGCCTGTGCTGAGTACTTCAGCCGTGTGCTGCCACTGTCCTACAAGACGCTGGTGATTATCCTCGCAGCGTTCTCGCTGCTGGTCTCCAACCTTGGTCTGACCAAGCTGATTGCTTTCTCGATTCCGGTACTCACCGCGATCTACCCGCCGTGCATCGTTCTGGTCGCACTGAGCTTCTGCAAGGATTTCTGGCATGAGCACGGGCGCATTCTTGGCCCGGTGATGCTGGTTTCCTTCGTTTTCGGCACCATCGACGCCCTGAAAGGCGCTGGTCTGGCTGACTGGATGCCAACTCAGCTGACCCATCTGCCGCTGAGCGAGCAGGGTCTGGCGTGGCTGGTGCCGTGCGTGATGACCCTGGTGGTCGCCGTGGTCTGCGATCGTCTGCTGGGCAAGCGCAGCGAAGTCACTGCCTGACGGGGTTCGGACCCGCCACAAGTGGGTCAGCCCCGGTTAAACAGAAATGCCCCGTATCAATCGATACGGGGCATTTTTTATCAGAGCTGATAATCCTCAGCCCAGATAACGTACGACCAGAGCTCCCACATTGACGTTGTCGCTGTCACGGCTCAGGAGTATTCGCTTGTCGGGCTGCACTGCCACCGAGATCCATTGCATACCGGGCCCCATAGAGTGAGTAACGTATCCCTTGCCATCCCCAAAGGTTGTGTCCAGTTCACCCGTTGCCAGATAGCGGCAGGCAAGCATTTGCTCCCTGGTTATTTGCCCTGTACTCCCCACCACAACCAAACCATCCTCAGGCTCTCCACTTAGATCGAACAAAGTGCAACCGTCGGTTAATCCAAGATCAGTGACTACAGGCTTACCCTGATTGAATGCGAGATTTGGTCTACCGTTCGGGTTGTACGCGGCCATCATTGCTTTGCGTCCTTTACCCCAAACGTCGTCAGGCGATGTGTCGACCTGGCCGGCAACAAAGAAGCTGCCGTCAGCACGTAACATCAGGCTTCGTACGCTGGCCGGGTAATCCGATGGTATGTAGACGGTCCCGGTGCCATCATCGCCGAAGCCTTTATGGGGCGTTCCATCGACGTTCAGGCGCACAATCTTTCCTTCTCCAGCCCTCGAACCTGCGACTGTGATTACTCCATCCTCTGCCACTGAAATCGAAGCAATGCCCATTGCAAGATCCAGCCAGCCTTTGTTGTTGAAAGCGGTATCGAAATCTCCTTTCTGATCAAGTCTGAACAGTCGGTTGCTTTGACCGACGAGGATTTTTTCATCAGCAGTCAGTACTAACCTGGTTCTGGATTGCGACTTGATGGAAGCTTCCGGTTTTGGCAATTGCGATTCGGACTGTGGCAGGAAAGGGACGTAAACCGTCCCATCGAGACCGAAATCGCGATCTCTTTGACCATCAGCGAAGAATCTGGCAAGCGCAAATCGAGTTCCTTGGTCCTCATCATATTGATACCCAAAAAGCAGCGCCTTACCGTCTTTATAAAGACAGGCGCCAGTGCCGCTGGCTTGTCCCGAACCTGTAAACGTACCTACGATCAAACCGTTTTCGTTGAAGCCAGTATCGTTAGTACCGTCTGCCAGTAATTGCGCCAAATGAAAACTGGCCTTGCCCTCTACAAAAGTTTGTCCCACGAGAAGGATCTTTCCATCCGGGCGCAAGCCTGCGATGTTCAAAGCCTGGCTTCCCGCAGCAAATGACTCGGCGTACCCCCGGTTGCCAAACGTTGTGTCAATGGGCAGCGCAGCGTTCAAAGGTGTCATGCTCAAATCCTTGTCTGATAGGGGAGCGGTCAGTGTTCCCGTTTGAGAAAACGACCTTATGCCTCGCCATACCCTCGGCGCTACTGTCAGAGTTGACAGGTATAAGCCTTTGAAAGCTGATAGCTGCGGTCTATTTTGAATGTATTTGACTCTTCAATGAGCGTGTCTTTTTACGAGCCAACACGTCGAAACGAAGGGTTCCCTCCATCATTCCTCTTGCTCAGGACAACGAATGTCGTTCATCCAAGCCAATCTGATCCACTTGCTCGCCGCCGTCTGGTTTGTCGTCTGCTGGGGCGGTTACACCCGTTATGCCACCTGGAAGGCCCGTGATACGGCGTGTCTGGCCAGCGTGTTGCACCTTTACCGCGAAGACTGGATGCGCCGCATGCTGCTGCGTGACAACCGCATCGCCGATGCCAGCGTGATCGGCAATCTGGAGCGCAACGCCTCGTTCTTCGCATCCAGCACGCTGATCATCCTCGCCGGTATTCTCACCGTGCTCGGCGCGTCCGACCGAGCCGTGTCGTTGTTGGCGGATATTCCGATGGTGCAACAGGCCTCGCAAGGCATGTCGGAGATCAAGTTGCTGTGCCTGGCACTGGTGTTCGTCTATGCGTTCTTTACTTTCAGCTGGTGCATGCGCCAATACAATTTCGCGGCGATTCTGGTCGGTTCAGCGCCGATGATCGGCGAGCGCCAAGTGACCGAGCAGGAACGCAAGGCCTTCGCTTCACGGGCGGCGCGAGTGATTTCGATGGCAGCCAACCAGTTCAACTTCGGCCTGCGCTCTTATTACTTCGGCATGAGCATGCTGGCGTGGTTCGTCAGCCCGTGGCTGTTCATGATCATGAGCGCGGGCGTGGTGGTGGTGTTGTATCGCCGCGAGTTTCATTCCGACGTTCTCGATGTCATGGTCTATACCCCTACAGAGGCGCCCGTCCCTGAGGCGAACAAAGAGGCTGTTTGATGAGTATTCCGTTCTGGTGTGTGTTTATCAGTGCTTTATTGATCTACGTGGCGCGCATGCCGGTGGCCAAGGCCATGAAAGAGCAGGGCGGGTATGACAATCACTTGCCTCGGCAGCAGCAGGCGCAGTTGACCGGCTTCGGTGCGAGGGCGCTGGCGGCCCATCAGAACAGCATCGAAGCCTTCATTCTGTTCGCGGTCGGTGTGCTGATGGCGCACACCACGCAAACTGCGGGTTGGCTGATCGATGCGCTGGCGATCATCTTCGTGATCTCGCGAGTGTTCTATCTGTGGTTCTATCTGGCCGATCTGGCGAAGTTGCGCAGCCTGATGTGGCTAGTTGGCTTCATCTGTACGTTGTTGCTGATGATTAGTCCGACTTTTAGAACCGTGTTGCTCTAACCGGTAAATCGCAGGCAAAAGAAAACCCGCACTTGGCGGGTTTTCCTTTCACACCACAAAGCTTATTGCTTTTTGGCGGCTTCTTCTTGAGCAGCGGCGTTCGATTCAGCCTGAGCTTTGGCAGCTTCGGCGTTTTCTTTTGCTGCGTCGTTCACTTTATCCTGAGCTTTGTTCATGTCTTGCTGAGCTTGCTCAGCATGTTGGTTGGCATCTTGAGCTTTGTCCTCGGATTTTTTATCGCAGGCAGCGAGACCGAGGGAAGCGGTCAACATCAAGGCAATAGCTAAAGTCTTACGCATGGGGTGTATCTCCTTATGGAAAATAACTACTGGCCTTAAGAACTCGGCGCTACGGGTTAAGTTCCTCAATTGTTTCAGATATATAAGTTTGTTTTATCACGGAACTTTTGCCGCTTTTCTCAATACTGGCACAAGGCCCAAACGCGAGTAATTATCACATGGCCGAAAACCCCGTTTTTGAGCGCGCGACGCGCTTTTTATCGGCATTGCGCCACTGTCAGGTCTTGGGTCTGCAAGTGCACAGTGCTTCCAGCGAAGGGCTGACGGTGATCCTGCCGTACAGCGAAAAAATCGTCGGCAATCCCGAAACCGGAGTCATCCACGGCGGTGCCATCACTTCATTGATGGACACTGCATGCGGCATGTCGACCCTGTGCGTGCTGCCGGAGTTCGAAGTCTGTCCGACCCTCGATCTGCGCATCGACTACATGCACGCCGCTGAACCGAACAAAGCGGTGTACGGTTTTGCCCAGTGCTATCGCGTCACCACCGACGTGATCTTTGCCCGTGGTTTTGCTTACCAGGACGATCCCGAGCAACCGATTGCCCACGTCGTCGGCACATTCATGCGCATGGGCATCGGTCTGAAGGGCAGCAAGGGTTTCGCGGGCGCGATCAAGGGAGCGAGCCAATGAGCAACGATCTCAGGGAGCAGCTGCAACAGGCTCACGCGCAGGGCGATTACGCGCCGCTGCTGGCGTTCATTCCTTATGCCGGGCTGATCGGTATCGAATGTTCGCGGGTTGGCGATGAGTTGCTGTTCAAGCTGCCGGCGAACAAGGACAACATTGGTAACCCTTTATTGCCGGCGATCCATGGCGGCGTGATTGCCGGCTTCATGGAGCTGGCCGCGGCCCTGCATTTGCTGATTTTCACCGGCACGCCGGGTGTGCCGAAGATCATCGATTTTTCCCTCGATTACCTGCGCGCCGGGCAGTTTCGCGACACCTGGGCCAGGTGTCAGGTCTGCCGTCAGGGCCGTCGCGTCGCTAACGTAGCGGTAACTGCCTGGCAGAGTACCGAGGCCGAACCGATCGCCACCGCCCGCGCGCACTTCAAAATTGATGAGCCCTTGAAATCCTGAACAGCGCCCCCAACTCAGATGACAACCCGCCGCAGACCATTTCGGGTCGCGGCCACTGCCATCTGATTGGAGTTTGATGACCATGAGTGTGGAAACTCAAAAGGAAACCCTGGGCTTCCAGACCGAGGTAAAGCAGCTGCTGCACCTCATGATCCATTCGCTGTATTCGAATAAGGAAATTTTCCTTCGCGAATTGATCTCGAACGCCTCTGACGCTGTCGACAAGCTGCGCTTCGAAGCCCTGGCCAAGCCTGAGTTGCTCGAAGGTGGCGCTGACCTGAAAATCCGTGTGAGCTTCGACAAGGACGCCAAGACCGTCACCCTCGAAGACAACGGTATCGGCATGAACCGTGACGATGTGATCACCCACCTGGGGACCATCGCCAAATCCGGCACCGCCGATTTCATGAAAAACCTGTCCGGCGATCAGAAGAAAGATTCGCACCTCATCGGCCAGTTCGGTGTCGGCTTCTATTCGGCCTTCATCGTCGCCGACAAGGTTGACGTTTACAGCCGTCGCGCCGGCACTGCCGCCAGCGAAGGCGTGCACTGGTCGTCGAAAGGTGAGGGCGAGTTCGAAGTCGCCACGATCGACAAGCCAGAGCGTGGCACCCGCATCGTCCTGCACCTGAAATCCGGTGAAGACGAATTCGCGGATGGCTGGCGTCTGCGCAACATCATCAAGAAGTACTCCGACCACATCGCTTTGCCGATCGAACTGCCGAAGGAAGTCACTCCGGCCGAAGGCGAAGAGGCTCCAGCCGTTGAATGGGAAACCGTCAACCGTGCCAGCGCTCTGTGGACCCGTCCGCGCACTGAAGTCAAAGACGAGGAATACCAGGAGTTCTACAAACACATCGCTCACGACTTCGAAAATCCGCTGTCGTGGAGCCACAACAAGGTTGAGGGCAAGCTCGAGTACAGCTCGCTGCTGTACGTGCCGGCCCGCGCGCCGTTCGACCTGTACCAGCGTGAAGCGCCGAAAGGCCTGAAGCTGTACGTGCAGCGCGTGTTTGTCATGGATCAGGCCGAGTCGTTCCTGCCGCTGTACCTGCGCTTCATCAAAGGCGTGGTCGATTCCAACGACCTGTCGCTGAACGTGTCGCGTGAGATCCTGCAGAAAGACCCGATCATCGACTCGATGAAAACCGCGCTGACCAAGCGTGTGCTCGACATGCTGGAAAAACTGGCGAAGAACGAGCCTGAGCAATACAAGGGCTTCTGGAAGAACTTCGGTCAGGTCATGAAAGAAGGCCCGGCAGAAGACTTCGCCAACAAAGAGAAAATTGCCGGTCTGCTGCGTTTTGCATCGACCCAGGGCGACGACGGCGAGCAGGTTGTCGGTCTGGCTGACTACCTGGCCCGCGCCAAGGAAGGTCAGGACAAGATCTACTACCTCACCGGCGAAACCTACGCGCAGGTCAAGAACAGCCCGCACCTGGAAGTCTTCCGCAAGAAAGGCATCGAAGTGCTGCTGCTGACCGATCGCATCGACGAGTGGCTGATGAGCTACCTCAGCGAATTCGACGGCAAGACTTTTGTCGACGTGGCGCGCGGTGACCTCGATCTGGGCAACCTGGACTCGGAAGAGGACAAGAAAGCCGCAGAAGAAGTCGCCAAGTCCAAAGAAGGGCTGGTCGAGCGTCTGAAAACTGCGCTGGGTGATTCCGTGGCTGAAGTCCGCGTATCCCATCGTCTGACCGATTCGCCGGCCATTCTGGCCATCGGCGAACAGGACCTGGGCCTGCAAATGCGCCAGATCCTCGAAGCCAGCGGGCAGAAAGTCCCGGATTCGAAGCCGATCTTCGAATTCAACCCGAGCCACCCGCTGATCGAGAAACTCGATGGCGAGCAGAGCGAAGAGCGTTTTGGCGACCTGTCGCACATCCTCTTCGATCAGGCTGCCCTGGCGGCTGGCGACAGCTTGAAGGATCCGGCCGCTTACGTGCGCCGGCTGAACAAGCTGCTGGTTGAACTGTCGGTTTGATCACGTTGTAGGAAAAACCCGCTTCGGCGGGTTTTTTCGTTCTGGTGTTTACTCAATCAGGAGTCAGAAATGAGCCAAGTCACTGTACGTTCCGTGGTCTATCAGATTGACGGCCAGGCCTATGAAGGTAGCCTGGCGTTCGACGCCGAGCACAAGGCTGCGCGCCCGGGTTTGCTGATGGCGCCGAACTGGATGGGCGTCAGCGCCGGTGCCGAAGACATCGCCAAAGCGGTAGCGGCCAAGGGTTACGTGGTGCTGATCGCGGATGTCTACGGCCAGAGCGTGCGTCCGCAGAACGCTGATGAGGCGCTGGCAGCGATGATGCCGCTCAAGGACGACCGCGCGCTGTTGCGCAAACGTCTGCAAGTGGCTTTCGAGCAATTGCAGAGCCAGGGCGAAGCCACGGTGGATACTTCGAAACTGGCGGTGTTCGGTTTCTGCTTCGGTGGTTGCTGTGCGCTGGATCTGGCCCGCACCGGCGCGCCGGTAAAAGCGGCGGTGTCGTTCCACGGCACGCTGGATTCGCCGAACCCGGCGGATGCGCAGAACATCAAGGGCTCGGTGCTGGTGCTGCATGGCGCATCCGATCCGTTGGTGCCGAAGGAGCAACTGCCAGCGTTCGAAGAGGAAATGAACGCGGCGAAGGTCGACTGGCAACTGCTCAGCTATGGCGGTGCGGTGCACTCGTTTACCGATCCGCATGCCAACGTACCGGGCAAGATGATGTACGACGAAAAGACCGCCAAGCGCGCGTTCAAGTCGATGCATGATTTGCTGGATGAAGTGTTCAAGGGCTGATTGCCCTCAGATCAAAAGATCGCAGCCTTCGGCAGCTCCTACATGAATCCGGTGTAGGAGCTGCCGAAGGCTGCGATCTTTTGCTTTCAACGGCTTGCCGGTAGTTCTATCCGCTCGACTTCCCCCGGCACCGTCGGCCAATCCTTGGCCGCCCACTTGCGCCGTGCCTCATCAATCGCCGCCGGATCACTGGCAACAAAATTCCAGTTGATCCGCCTCGGTCCGTCCAGCGCCGCGCCGCCGAACACCACCGCGTGCACATCGCTTTCGGCAAACAGGCTCATCTCTTCGCCGGCTGGCAACACCACCAGCGCATGCGGCTCGATCGCCTCGCCGTTCAACTGCGCATCCCCGCTCAACACATACACCGCGCGTTCTTCATGCTCGGCCGGAATCAGCAATGTGGTCGCGGTCTGCATCTTCACTTCCGCATACAACGTAGGAGAAAGCACCGGCACCGGCGATTCTAGGCAAAAGCCTGACCCGGCAATCATGCGAATCTGCACGCCAAGGTTATCGCTGACCGGCAACGTCGCTGCCGGGTGATGGCTGTAATGCCCCGGGCCCTGTTCGTGCGCCTTGGGCGAGGCCAGCCAGACTTGCAGGCCGTGCAGGGTGAAGGTCTCGGCGAGCAGTGGGGCTGGCGTACGCTCGACGTGGGCGATGGCGCTGCCGGCGGTCATCCAGCTGACATCGCCGGCATCGACCACTTGATCGGAGCCCAGACTGTCCTTGTGCTGCAATTGCCCTTCGAACAGATAGGTAAGTGTCGACAGGCCAATGTGCGGATGCTGTCGGATATCCATGCCTTTACCCGTCGGATAAATCGTCTCGAGCATGTGGTCGAAAAACACGAAAGGTCCGACATTGCGGCATTTGGCTGACGGCAGCGGGCGCAGAATCGGCTGGCCTTCGACGTCTTCGGCGCGCGGGCGGATGATCAGGAGTGGCATGTCCATGGTGCATTCCAGGCTGAGCGGGTGATGCCAGAAGCATAACCCGCCGCTGGCATCAGGAGGATTATTGGCTGTCGAAGCCTTGTGGTGCGTGGGTTTCGATACTGACTTCGCTGGTGGTCATCAATTTGTGAATCGGGCAGCGATCGGCCACACGCAGTAGTTCCTCGCGCTGGGCGTCGGTCAGTACGCCTTTAAGGGTAAGGGTGACATGCAGGGCGTATTTGCCTTTCTGCTCCTGGCTGTTGTCGCGCTTTACCTCGACTCCCACGCCGGTCAGCGGGATGTCTTTTTTCTTCGCATACATCTTCACGGTCAGCGCTTTGCAGGCGCCCAGCGCAGCGTCGAAGTAATCGTGTGGCTCTGGTGCGGTGCCTTCACCACCGGCAGTTTTCGGTACATCGGCAAACAATTCGTGGTCGTCGATCTGGACGGTGTGACGAAAACCTTCGGCAGAGACGGTATTGACGGTAACAGTCATGGAAACCTCACAGGCGGCAGGAGAAATCGTTCGATCAAAGCAGACCTTGCAGTTATAGAGCATTCCCGGCAGTGGGCGTTCCGCTTTTCGGCAGGGATGAACCCTTGTCGTTCGGGCGCGGTCTAGGCTATGCCCATCTGCCGGAGATTACTTGTGTCCTTGTCTCGTCTGAGTCTTGCCTGTCTGCTGCTGTTCGCTGGCAGCGCCAGTGCCCGCGAATACACTTACAGCGATGCGCACCTGCATTACGTGGATTTTTTCCAGGAAAGCGCCGGCATGCAGAAATTGCTCACGGCCATGAAAGAAAATTCCATCGAGCACGTGATGATTTCCGGCATTCCCGTGGCGAAGAAATGGCATGAAGACGAACCCAAGCGCCCGCGCTATTACGCCGGTGATGACGCCGATGCCTATTGGTACAGCGCCACCGATGTGATCATTGCCGATGCGGTGCAGAAACTCGCGCCGGAGCAGCGCCAGTACTTTCATCCGTTCCTGTCCGGCTTCAATCCCAATGACAAGAATTCCGCCGCGCACATCCAGCGCATGCTCGACCTGTATCCTGGTTTGTGGCAGGGCATCGGCGAGGTGTTCACCCGGCACGATGACCTGACCGCGCTGACCTCCGGCGACACACCTCGAGCCAACAACGAGGCGATGACCAAGATCTATCACCTCGCTGCGGAAAACGATCTGCCGGTGATGCTGCATTCCAACATCACTTCCAAGCGTGAGAAAAATCCGCTGTACCTGAAGGAGGTCGAAGAGCCGCTGCGCAATCATCCGCACACGCGATTCATCTGGGCGCACGCCGGCACCAGCGCCGAGATCCATCGGCATCAGACCCAGTTGCCGTTTCTCCTGCCGACCCTGACGCGCATGCTTGAGGCTTATCCGAATCTGTTTATCGACCTGTCGTGGAGCATGCTCACGCCGTATTTGCTCGACGAGCAGGGCAAGCCGCGCGCCGAATGGCTGGCGCTGGTGGAAAAGTATCCCGAGCGCTTCATGCTCGGCTCTGACGTGGTAGGACGGTTCAACAAGCTCGGTGAGGAAATGCACAGCTACAAACCATTTCTCGATGCGCTGCCGGAGGCGGTGGCGCGCAAAGTCGCGCGCGATAACTTCCTGGCAATACTGCCGCGCATCACAGAAAAACCCGCTGCTCCGCGCTGAAACGTCAAAGCCACGGGTTCGGACTAGCCGCTCGTCTGCCTATCGCTTTTTCGTCTTACGCAATTTCAGGGCAATGCCGATACCTTCTAAAGCAACCCGCTGCAGGCTGATGCAGCGCTTTTGGAAGGAGCCAGAGTGATGAATATCCGTAGTCTCAATATTGCCCCGCGTGCTGGTCTCGGTTTTGGCCTGCTGGCCCTGATGGTGTTTGCCCTTGGCGCGTTCGCCTTGCTGCAAATGTCGAACATGCGTGCGCAGTCCGATGAAGTTGACAACAACTGGCTGCCAAGCGTGATGGCGGTGGGTGAGATGAGTCAGGACATGCTGCGCCTGCGCGCACTGACCATGCGCCTGTTGCTCAACCGTGACCCCAAGGCACTGGAGCAGAATGTCGCCAAGCTCGACGAGCTGCGCAGTGGCTTGAGCGAAGCGCAGCAGCGTTATGACGCGTTGATCATTTTGCCGGAAGAGCGCGCGCTGTTTGATCGCTTCAAGGTTGCCGAGCACAAATACCTGGAACTGCAGGCGCAAGTCCTGCAGCTGTCAACGCAGAATCGGGTGGCAGACGCTTCGGCGATTCTCAATGATCAGGTGAGTCCGCTGGCCGATGAAATCGCCGCCACCCTGCGCCAGCTGGTCGAGTTGAACAAGCAAAATGCCGGTCTCGCCACTGAGGCAGCGCGCTTGGTCTTCAAACAATCGCGGGTGTGGGTCGCAGTAATGATCGCCATGGCTGCGCTGATTACCGTCGGCCTGGCGTTGCTGCTGACGCGCAGCATTGTCGTGCCGTTGTCGCAATCGCTCAGCGTCGCCGAAGTGGTGGCCGGTGGGGATTTGACCGGCGACATTCACATCGTTGGCAAAGACGAGCCGGCGCGCCTGCTGCAAGCGCTGAAAAGCATGCAGCACAATCTGCGCGACACAATCCGACGCATTTCCGAGTCGTCCACGCAACTGGCCTCGGCTGCCGAAGAACTCAGCAGCGTCACCGAAGATGCCACTCGCGGCTTGCATCAGCAAAGTCAGGAAATCGAACAGGCCGCCACTGCGGTCAACCAGATGACGGCGGCGGTGGAAGAGGTGGCGAACAACGCCATGGCCACGTCTGAAGCTTCCCGCGAATCCGACCGCATCGCCCGCCAAGGGCGCGAGCAAGTGCAGCAGACGGTGACGTCGATCGAGTTTCTCGCTGGCGATGTCACCAATAATGCCGCGCAGGTCGAGGCGCTGGCGCAAAAGGTTCATGGCATCAGCAAAGTGCTGGACGTGATTCGCTCGATCGCCGAACAGACCAATCTGCTCGCCCTCAACGCCGCGATCGAAGCCGCGCGCGCCGGCGATGCCGGGCGTGGCTTTGCGGTGGTGGCTGATGAAGTGCGCGCGCTGGCGCATCGCACCCAGCAGTCGACCCAGGAAATCGAGCAGATGATCGGCGGGATTCAGCAGGGCACCGATTCGGCGGTCAGTTCGATGCAGCAGAGCAACTCAAGGGCGCGCTCGACCCTCGAGCTGGCGAAGAGCGCAGGCTCGGCCCTGGAGGAAATCGCCTCGGCGTTTAACTTGATCAATGAGCGCAACCTGGTCATCGCCAGTGCCTCGGAAGAGCAGGCAGCGGTGGCGCGCGAGGTGGATCGCAATCTGATGAATATTCGTGATCTGGCAATGCAGACATCGGCGGGGGCCAATCAGACCAGTGCGGCGAGTCAGGAGTTGTCGAAGTTGGCGGTGGATCTGAACGGGATGGTGGCGCGGTTTTCTGTCTGAATCAGCAGGCGACGAAATCCCTATAGGAGCTGCGGCACGCTGCGATCTTTTGATGTTGACTCAAGATCAAGGTCAAAAGATCGCAGCCTCGTTTCACTCGTCAGCTCCTACAGGAAATGATGTGTTTGCGTAAACTGCGGGCAATAAAAAGCCCCGCATTCGCGGGGCTCTTTGTTGTTGCGGTCGATCAGCTGCCTTTGACAGTCTTGCCGTTGACCGTACCGTCCTGGAGCATGATGTTGTACTCCTTGCCGTCAGTCTCGACCTGTTGCAGGCGCACCAGCAGGTAATCCCAGTCCTTGGCGAACCACAGCACGGTGATGCGCTTGCTTTGTGTCGGATCGCGCACGCGCTCGACCTTGATCGCGTCGATCTGGCCGGCCTTGGTGTCGACCTTTTCCGAACCCAGCACGCGGAAGTCGTAGGTATCGACTTCGCCATCATCAACCACCTGATAGCTCATGCTTTTCTTGCCGGCGGCAACGTCGTGCTGCAGCGCCAGTTGGTAGGTCGACTTGTCGACCATGCCGCGGTTCAGCGGGATTTTCACCGCGTCGCCACGGTCGGTGCCGGTCACCAGTTTATTGGCCCAGTCGAAGTCCAGATCAGCTTTTTTCGCTTTGCCCAGACCACCACGTTCAAAGTGGTAGGACTGCGGCAGCAGCGTGTCCTTGTCCAGCTTCAGGGTGCTTTCTTCAGTCAGGCTGGCGATCATCATCGATGCCTTGAAGCTGAGCTTCCAGACGCCGTCGGCTTCCTTGGTCAGGCTGCGTTCGGCGGTGCCGCTCATGGGCAGCTGCTTCCAGTCGGCGGTGTAGCTGGCGGAGAACGGTTGAAGGTCCGCTGCCTGCGCGAAGGGCAGGGCGAGCAGAGCGCAAGCGAAGAGCAGGGCGCGACGCATAATATCTCCTAGTGTCGAATCAAGTGGCCGCTGGCGGCGAGTAACTGGCCGTCGAGTAAAGCACCTTGGTCACCGAGTGTCAGCCTGCCTTCGGCAAACCAGCGTACTGCCATCGGGTAGATCAGGTGTTCCTGAACGTGGACTCGTTGCGCCAGACTCTGCGGCGTGTCGTGCAACTCTACCGGTAATACTGCTTGTACGACCAGTGGTCCGCCATCGAGTTCCTCGGTGACGAAGTGCACGGAGCAGCCATGTTCCGTGTCGCCGGCCTCCAGCGCACGCTGATGAGTGTGTAACCCTTTGTATTTGGGCAGCAGCGACGGGTGGATGTTGAGCAGGCGACCCTGGTAGTGGCGCACGAAATCAGCGCTGAGAATGCGCATGAAGCCGGCCAGTACCACGAGTTTGGGGTTGAATTGGTCGATCAGTTCGATCAACGCGGCATCGAAGGCCTCGCGGCCTTCGAATGCCTTGTGATCCAGCGAGCGGGTGGCGATACCCGCGTCGCGGGCGCGTTGCAGGCCGTAGGCGTCGGCGCGGTTGGAAATCACCGCAGCGATGCGGACCGGGCTGTCGCCGGTCCGCGTGCTGTCGATCAGAGCCTGCAAGTTACTGCCGGTGCCGGACAACAGCACCACGACATCACAGGACTTTGGCATCAGTGAGCCTTGAGGTTCTTCAGCTCGACCTGCGCAGCGCCCTCGGCGGCCACGGCGATCTGACCGATGACCCAAGGCTGCTCGCCAGCGTCACGCAGGGTGTTCAGGGCAACTTCAACGTGCTCCTGAGCTACACAGATGACCATGCCGACGCCGCAGTTCAATACGCGGTGCATTTCGGTTTCATCAACGTTGCCTTTCTCTTGCAGCCAGTCGAACACCGCCGGGCGAGTCCAGCTGGCCACATCAACTACAGCCTGAGCGCCTTTTGGCAGTACGCGCGGGATGTTGTCGAGCAGGCCGCCACCGGTGATGTGGGCCATGGCCTTCACAGCGCCAGTGTCCTTGATCAGCTTGAGCAGTGGCTTGACGTAGATGCGGGTCGGGGCCATCAGCAGGTCGGTCAGCGGTTTGCCGTCGAGCTGAATGTTTTCGATGTCGGCGCCGGAGACTTCGATGATCTTGCGGATCAGCGAGTAGCCGTTGGAGTGCGGACCGGACGATGGCAGGGCGATCAGCGCGTCACCGGTGGCGACTTTCGAGCCATCGATGATTTCCGCCTTTTCCACGACGCCGACGCAGAAGCCGGCCAGGTCGTAGTCTTCGCCTTCGTACATGCCTGGCATTTCAGCGGTTTCGCCGCCAACCAGCGAGCAACCCGACAGTTCGCAGCCAGCGCCGATGCCGGTGACAACCTGGGCAGCGGTGTCGACGTTCAGTTTGCCGGTGGCGTAGTAGTCGAGGAAGAACAGCGGCTCGGCGCCGCACACCACCAGATCGTTGACGCACATGGCGACCAGGTCGATGCCGATGCTGTCGTGCTTGTTCAGGTTCAGCGCCAGACGCAGCTTGGTGCCGACGCCGTCGGTGCCGGAGACCAGCACCGGCTGCTTGTAGCCGGCCGGGATTTCGCAGAGGGCGCCGAAACCGCCCAGGCCGCCCATGACTTCCGGGCGCGCAGTGCGCTTGGCGACGCTCTTGATGCGTTCGACCAATGCTTCACCGGCGTCGATGTCTACACCGGCGTCCTTGTAGCTCAGGGAGGGTTGCTTGCTCATGATCCAGGCCTTTAGGGG
>NZ_RCOD01000023.1:0-30355 GCF_004307505.1 Pseudomonas sp. Sample_11 | reverse complement strand
GAACAAGTCGGGGCGTTTGCTGGAACCACCATCAGTGCGTTTTCACACAGTCTGTTCGGCCGGGTTTTTTGTTTGAGTCAAAAAGCACCCTCACCCCAGCCCTCTCCCGGAGGGAGAGGGGGCCGACCGAGGTGTCTTTAGCCATACATCGACCTGAAAAAACCGAGTCGATTATGGATTCAAAGAAAAACGTTCAGGTCGGTGTATCTCCCAAATATCCCCCAATCGGTCCCCTCTCCCTTTGGGAGAGGGCTAGGGTGAGGGGGCTTTCGGATCCTGGCTTATTCGCGTCTACTGTCCAGCGCTCCAACCACACTCAAGGACTGAATGTGACCACCCAACGCAACACCCACCTGATCGTATCCGCCCGGCTGATCTCGGATTTCGGCGCCTTCCTCAACATGGTCGCGCTGGCCACCTACGTCTACCTGCTGAGCAACAGCGCCATGAGCGTCGGCATCTTCCTTGCCAGCCGCGTCGGTGGCGGAATTTTCGCCAGCCTGATCGGCACGCGCTTCTACCGGCGCTGGCAGGGCCGCGCGCCGCTGATTGCTTTCGATCTGTTGCGCGCCGCACTGCTGGGGCTGCTGTTGATCACACCGGCGAGTCAGCAGGCATGGCTGTTGCCGTTGATTGCCTTCGGCCTCGGCCTGGGCAATTCGATGTTCGCCATCGGCCTCAACAGCCAGTTGCCGCGCTTGATCGCGCCGGCGCAATTGCTCAAGGCCAACGCCTGGATCACTTCAGCTTCTTCTGCGGCGATGGTTGGCGGCAGTCTGGTGTCGGGGTTGCTGGTGGCTGCTTTTGGTTTTGAAACGGTCTTCGCCCTCAATGCGCTGACCTATGTGCTCGCGGCGCTGCTGATCGTGCCGCTGCGTTTCGAAAAAACGCACGTCAGCGAACAGCCGGAACGCGGTGAATGGTTTGCGCTGCGGCAAGGCCTGCGTTCGGTGCCAGTGGTCGCGGCCATGCTCGCGGTGACCATGGCCGACACCTTGGGCAGCGCCGCGCATAACGTCGGCTTCCCGATCATTTCGAAACTGCTGACGCCCGAGGCGGCGAGTACGACCTTGGGCTTGGCGCTTGCGGTATGGGCCAGCGGCAAACTGCTCGGCGCGCGCATCGCCAGTCACCTCAAGGGCTCGGAGAACAGCCACCTTGAAAGACGATTTTTCTGCGGTGTGGCGCCGATGTCCTGCGGGTTCATTCTGATGTTCCAGCAGCACAGCCTCGTGGGGCTGCTGCTGTTCGCCTTGCCGGCCGGGCTTGGCGACGGGGTTTCCGAAGTCAGCCTGATGTCACGTTTGCAACGGGAACCTGCGGCGTTGCGCCTGCCGATTTTCAGCGTGCTGACCTTGCTGCAGATGAGCGGTTTCGGCATCGGCATGTTGGTCGCTGCGCCGTTCTATGCGTGGTGGACGCCGGGGGCCGTGGTCATGCTGTTCCACGGCATTCCCCTCGGCACCTTGGGCGTGGTGACGCTGCTGCGGATCAGGCGCGGGCGGGTTGCGCGCAGCAGCCCGACGCCAGTTCCTTGAGGATCGGGCAGTCCGGGCGATGGTCGCCGCTGCAATGCTCGACCAGATCCTGCAGGGTGTCCCGCAACTCGCCGAGCTCGCGGATCTTCTGGTTCAGCTCGTCGATGTGCTGGCGCGCCAGTGCTTTCACATCGGCGCTGGCGCGCTGGCGATCCTGCCAGAGGGTCAGCAGCTTGCCGACCTCTTCCAGGGAAAAGCCCAGATCCCGCGAGCGCTTGATGAATGCCAGCGTGTGCAAGTCATCGCTGCCGTATACGCGGTAACCGCTGTCGGTGCGATTGGCCGCTTTGAGCAAACCGATCGACTCGTAGTAACGAATCATTTTTGCACTCAGGCCACTTTGTCGGGCCGCTTGGCCGATGTTCATCGGTGTTCCTCCAGGTCCTTGGGTTTCCAGGTTTTCAACAGTAGCGCATTGCTCACCACGCTGACGCTCGACAGCGCCATCGCCGCACCGGCCAGCACCGGATTGAGGAAGCCGAACACCGCCAGCGGAATGCCGATCAGGTTGTAGACAAAGGCCCAGAACAGGTTCTGGCGAATCTTCGCGTAGGTCTTGCGGCTGATCTCCAGCGCTGCCGGTACCAGTCGCGGATCGCCGCGCATCAAGGTGATGCCGGCCGCGTGCATGGCGACGTCGGTGCCGCCGCCCATGGCGATGCCGATGTCTGCGGCGGCGAGGGCCGGGGCGTCGTTGATGCCATCGCCGACCATGGCGACCACGCCGGTTTTCTTCAGCTCGGCCACCGTCGCGGCTTTGTCGGCAGGCAGCACTTCGGCGTGAACATTGCGGATGCCCAAGGCCTCGGCCACCACCCGTGCGCTGCCGCGATTGTCGCCGGTCAGCAGGTGACTCTGGATATCCCGTGCGGCAAGTTGTTGCACCGCTTGCAGAGCGCCGGGTTTCAGCGTGTCACCGAAGGCGAACAGACCCAGCACCTTCGGCTGAGGACTTTGCTCAATCAGCCACGACAATGTGCGGCCTTCGCGTTCCCACGCTTCGGCGGATGTGCACAATTCACCGGCACTCAAGGCGCTTTCGTCGAGCATCCGCCGATTGCCCAGCGCCAGGCGCCGGCCATCCAGCGTGCCGGCGATGCCGCGTCCGGTCAGCGACTGGCTGTCGCTGACATCGGGCACGTTCAAGCCGCGTTCGGCGGCGGCATCCAGCACCGCTTTGGCCAAAGGATGCTCGCTGCCGCGCTGCAACGCACCGGCCAAGGTCAGCAGATTATTTTCGTCACCATCGACCGCGCTGAAGTGCGCGATTCGCGGCGTGCCCGAGGTCAGCGTGCCGGTCTTGTCGAACACCACGCTGCTGACTTCATGGGCGCGCTCCAGCGCTTCGGCGTCCTTGATCAGAATGCCGTGGCGCGCGGCGACGCCGGTGCCGGCCATGATCGCCGTCGGAGTGGCGAGGCCGAGGGCGCACGGGCAGGCGATCACCAGCACGGCGACGGCATTGATCACCGCCGTTTCCAGCGGTGCGCCGTACAGCCACCAGCCGATCAGCGTGGCCAGGGCGATCAGCAATACGGTCGGCACGAAAATCTGGCTGACCTTGTCCACCAGTTTCTGGATCGGCGCTTTCGCTGCTTGCGCGTCTTCGACCAGACGAATGATCCGCGCCAGCACGGTTTCCGCGCCGAGCGCCTGGGTGCGCACCAGCAAACGACCCTCGCCGTTGATCGCGCCGCCGGTGACCTTGTCGCCCGGCTGTTTCGGCACTGGCAGGCTTTCGCCACTGATCAGCGCTTCGTCGGCGTGGCTCTGGCCTTCAACGACTTCGCCATCCACCGGGAAGCGTTCGCCGGGTTTGACCAGCACCAGATCGTCGAGGCGCAGGGCGCTGATCGCAACGTCCTGCTCACGCCCGTCGATGACTTGAATCGCGCGCTCCGGCCGCAACGCTTCGAGAGCGCGAATGGCGCTGGCGGTCTGACGTTTGGCGCGGCTTTCGAGATATTTGCCGAGCAACACCAAAGCGATGACCACCGCCGAGGCCTCGAAATACAGATGCGGCATGCGTCCGGCCGCGCTGGCCCATTCATAGACACTCAGGCCATAACCGGCGCTGGTGCCGAGGGCGACGAGCAGGTCCATGTTGCCGGCACCGGCGCGCACGGCTTTCCACGCCGCCACATAAAAGCGTGCGCCGAAGATGAATTGCACGGGAGTGGCGAGGGCGAATTGCGCCCAGGCCGGGAGCATCCAGTGAATGCCGAACGGCTGCAGTAACATCGGCAGCACCAGCGGCAGAGCGAGGGCGATCGCGCAGATCAATGCCCAGCGCTCGCGGTGCAGGCGTTTTTGCTGGTCATCGGACTGTGGCCGTTCAGCTTGCCAGACGCTGGCCGAGTAACCGGCCTTGCTCACCGCGTCGAGCAGGGTTTGCGTATCGACCTGGCCGAGCAATTCGAGGTGCGCACGTTCGTTGGCCAGATTGACGCTGACGCTGCTCACGCCTGGGACTTTGCTCAGGGCACGTTCGACGCGACCGACGCAGGACGCGCAGGTCATGCCGTCGATGCTCAATTCGACGGTTTGCCGGGGCACGCTGTAACCGGCGCGCTCCACGGCTTGCATCAGCGCCGGCAGGCTGTCGCCGGGCGCCTGCACCCGGGCCTGTTCGGTGGCCAGGTTGACGCTGACGGCACTGGCGCCGCTGACCTTGCGCAGCGCCCGCTCGACACGCCCGGCGCAACTGGCGCAGGTCATGCCGGCAATCGGCAGATCGAAAGTGGTGGATTCGGACATCGGTCGCGCTCCCTGTAGTGGATGACTACAGGATCAACCTTGCCATGCGGGCAAGGTCAAGCACCATTCCGCAAGATGTTGATCGTTCCCACGCTTCGCGTGGGAATGCCTCCTGTGACGCTCCGCGTCACGCTTCGGGACGCAGAGCGTCCATGGCTGCATTCCCACGCAGAGCGTGGGAACGATCGGCAACGGGTCGGCGCTTGGCTCAGTAACCGAGGCCGGCCGGCTTCAAGTACACGCCTTCGGCATTCATCGCCAGGCGGAACTTCCGCACATCCCCCGCGTGCAGCACGACTTCCTGCGAGCCCGGTGCGAGCATGCCGGGGTTGCAACCCGGTGCCTGGCCCGGCAGCAGTTTCAAGCGCAGCGAAACCTTGCCCGGCGGCAGGTTGAACGAAGTGCTCTGCTCCTGGAACAGGCGCGCCGAGAGCTGGTCCTGGATGTACACGCCGATCTCGCACGAGGTCGCCACTTCGAGGCGCTCGCGGGAAATGATCAGTACCGCGTAATCCTCGCCGGCGGCTTGCACCTGCGGGACGGCGGCGAAAAGGCTGAGCAAGCCAAACAGGCCCAAAGCTGACCAGCGCATGGCTGAATCTCCTGAATTCCAGTCATTGATGCATGCAGCTTGGCCGAGCGCGGCGCCGATTGCCAGCCCGGCAGTTTTTCGCAGAACTTGACCTTGCCATCGTGGCAAGCTTGAGACTGCCGGCAACCTCACTCAAAGGAGTCTTCCCATGCAAGTGTTCAACGTTCAAGGCATGTCCTGCGGTCATTGCGTCAGAGCCATTACCACTGCGGTGCAGGCGCTGGATCCGGCAGCCAGCGTGCGCGTCGATCTGGCGGCCAAGGAAGTCGGCGTCGAAAGCGCGCTGAGTGCCGATCAGGTCATCGAAGCGATTCGCGAAGAGGGTTATGAGGTGAAGCTCGTCTGAAATTGATCGTTAGCGAGCTATCGGAATGTTCAAGGCGTCCGGGCGCGGCTAGACTGTCGGGCTGCGACTTGCCCACCTGGATGCCTGATGAATTTCCGCACGATTTTGATACTCGGCGCCTTGAGCGCCTTCGGTCCTTTGGCGATCGACTTCTATTTGCCTGCCTTCCCGGCCATGGCGCTGGCGTTCGGCACCAACGAGCAGCACGTTCAACTGACGCTGGCGGCGTACTTCCTCGGTCTGTCGCTGGGCCAACTGGCTTACGGGCCGATTTCCGATCGTTTCGGCCGGCGGCTTCCGCTGCTCAGCGGCGTTGCTCTGTTCACCCTGGCGTCATTGGCCTGCGCCTACGCGCCGAGCCTGGAATGGCTGATCGGCGCGCGTTTCGTCCAGGCACTCGGTGGCTGTGCGGGCATGGTGATTTCCCGTGCGGTGGTCGCCGACAAGTGCGATGCGGTGGGCTCGGCGAAGGTGTTTTCCCAGTTGATGCTGGTGATGGGCCTGGCGCCGATTCTGGCGCCGATGCTCGGTGGGCTTCTGGTCAACACCACGGGTTGGCAGTCGATCTTTCTGGTCCTCACCGGATTCAGTGCGGCGGCAGGTCTGGCGGTGGCGTTGGGTCTGCCGGAAAGCATGCCGGCCCACGTGCCGCGCCAGCCGTTGTCCGGTGCGTTGCGCCAGTACGCACGACTGGTCAAGGACTCGGTCTATCTCGGCCACGCCCTGACCGGCGGCATCGCCATCGCCGGCATGTTCGCTTACATCGCCGGTTCACCGTTTGTGTTCATCAAGCTCTACGGTGTACCCGCCGAGCATTTTGGCTGGCTGTTCGGCACCAACGCGGCGGGGTTCATTCTGGTGGCGCAGGTCAATGCTCGTTTGCTGGCCAAGCGTGGTCCGGCGTTTTTGCTGGTGCGCGCGGTGTGGGTGTACTTCCTCGCCGGGCTGACGTTGCTGGCGGTCAGCGCGATGCGTCCAGAGGCATTGTGGCCGTTGCTGATTCCGCTGTTCATCTGCATTGCCAGCCTCGGCTGCATCATTCCCAACGCCTCGGCTTGCGCAATGAACGGTCAGGGCGCCCGCGCCGGCAGTGCTTCGGCAATGCTCGGTTGCCTGCAATTCAGCATCGCCGCCGGTGCTGCCGCGTTGGTGGGGGTGTTGCACGATGGCAGCGCCGTGCCGATGGCCATGGTCATCAGCCTGTGCGGTCTGCTGGTGGTGAGCGTCGCGCTGCTTACCCGGCGCTTGCAGAATGCCCGGGCGCTGGCACAAGCCCAGGTCTGAACGCTCGACTTTGGAGCTCAGCCGGCGGCGCGCTGCTGGTTGGGTTCGGGGATCCGGTGGGGCGCGCAGAGTCGCGCTTCGAGGGTGCGAGTGAAGGCCAGAGCCTCGGCTTCACTGCGAAAGGTCACGACGTGCTGGTCCAGACGCACCTGCCATTGGGACTTTGCCACTTCTTTTATCAGGATCTTCATTGCTGACCTCCCTTGCGTAAAAGATGTATCGCAGAGGCTTCGATTGTAGACCTCGATACCCGCGTAAGTGTGACAAGGGTCAAGCAACCGACTGACGGCAAAAAGCCCCGCAACCGCTCTGGCATCACGAGCGTTTGCGAGGCTTTATTTTTTTAGAAACCTTCTAAAACAATTTTCCCCTTGGCCTTGCCGCTTTCCAGCAGCTCATGGGCGCGGCGCAGGTTGGCCGCGTTGATCACACCGAAGTGCTCGCCCAAAGTCGTCTTCAAAGTGCCGGCGTCGATCAGTTCGGCGACGCGGTTGAGCAGCTTGTGCTGTTCGATCATGTCCGGCGTTTCGAACAGCGAGCGGGTGTACATGAACTCCCAGTGCAGCGACAGGCTCTTGCGCTTGAGCAGGCTGATGTCGAGGGACTTCGGATCGTCGATCAGCGCCAGCTTGCCTTGCGGCGCGAGGGCTTCGACCAGTTGCGCCAGATGCTGATCGGTCTGGGTGAGGCTGGCGACGTGGGTCACGCTGGCGATGCCGGCGCGCTTCAATTCTTCGCTCAGCGGCTGGCTGTGATCGATGACCAGATCGGCACCGAGTGCGCTGACCCAGTCACGGGTTTGCGCACGGGAGGCAGTGCCGATGACTTTCAGACCGGTCAACTGCTTGGCCAATTGAGTGAGGATCGAACCCACGCCGCCCGCCGCACCAACGATCAGCAGGCTCTGGCCTTCATCGTTGCTGCCCTCGCTGATTTGCAGGCGCTCGAAGAGCAATTCCCACGCAGTGATCGCGGTCAGCGGCAGCGCAGCGGCTTCGGCAAAACCGAGGGACTTGGGCATGTGACCGACGATGCGCTCATCGACCACGTGCAACTCGCTGTTGCCACCGGCCCGGGCAATCGAACCGGCGTAAAACACCTTGTCACCGGCCTTGAACAGGGTGACGTCGCTGCCGACAGCCTTGACCACACCGGCAACGTCCCAGCCCAGCACTTTCGCCGCGCCGTTTTCCGGCGCCACGTTCTGCCGCACTTTGGTGTCGACCGGGTTGACCGAGATGGCTTTGACTTCCACCAAGAGGTCGCGCGGGCCGGCGACCGGTTCTGGCAGTTCAATGTCTTGCAGGGACTTGGTGTCGCTGATCGGCAGGGACGCGTAATAGGCAATGGCTTTCATAAGTGGCTCCGTACAGTTGATAGAAGGAGGAATCAGGCAATTTTGCCGAGGCGTTTGAGCTGGAAGTGTTCGATGGTGTGGCCGGCGCTGGCCTGAAACTTCTGAAAATGCGCGCTGGCGTTGTGCGCCTCAAGAATCTCGTCACTGGCCCACTGTTCGATGACATAAAAAACCTGCGGATCGGCAAGGTCGCGGTGCAGGTCGTACTGGCCACAACCCGGCTCGGCGCGGCTCGGTTCGACGAGGGCACGCAGCGCCTGTTCGAGAACGTCCTGCTGGCCGGGCTTGGCGGTCAGAGTAGCAATAGCGGTAAAGGGCTGTGACATGCGCGGACTCCAGAGAATCGGGATGAATTTGTTGGAGGCCATCATTGGCTATTTCTCTGCGCGATAAAACCGGCTAAAAGAGCAGTCTCTTTCAATATTTTTTTGATAATCGAGGCTGCGCATGCTGCGTTTTGATGACCTGCAGTTGTTTGTCCGCGCGGCGGATCTGGGCAGCCTGTCGGCGGCGGCACGGGTGATGGACATGTCTGCGGCGGTGGCCAGCGCAGCGTTGAAGCGCATCGAGCAGCAACTCGGCGCACGACTGCTGGCGCGGTCGACCCGCAGCCTGCGCCTGACCGCCGAGGGCGAAGGCTTCCTTGAATATGCCCGCGCCGCCCTGAGCAATCTCGACGAGGGGCGTCGACTGCTCGCCAGCGGTCAGGATCAGGTCAGCGGAATTCTGCAACTGTCAGCACCCTCGGATTTCGGCCGCAATCTGCTGCTGCCGTGGCTCGACGCGTTCCAGCGTGAACACCCGAAACTGACGGTACGCCTGCTGCTTGGCGACCGCATCGCCGACCTGTTCCGGCAACCGGTGGACATCGCCCTGCGCTACGGCGAGCCGGAAGATTCCAGCCTGATCGCCTTGCCCATCGCGCCACACAATCGCCGCGTGTTGTGCGCATCTCCGGACTATCTGGCCCGGCATGGCGAACCGCGCCAGCTCGAGCAACTGGCCCAGCACAACTGCCTTTTGTACATGCTCGGCAGCCGCGTCCACGACCACTGGAGTTTTCACGATGGCAAGCGCGAAGTCGGCCTGACCGTCAGCGGCGACCGCTTCAGCGATGACGCCGACGTCGTGCGGCTATGGGCGCTGGCCGGTGCCGGTATCGCTTACAAGTCCTGGCTCGACGTCGGCGCCGATGTGCTCGCCGGACGCCTCAAAGTGCTGATGCCGGAACTGCTGTGTGAGCGCGCACCGCTGAATCTGTTGTGCGCCCATCGCGCACAATTGAGTAAGCCGGTGAACCTGCTGAGGGAGATGCTCGCCAGCCGATGCGCCGAATTGAGTAGCCAATTTCCCGGTTTCCTCAAAGTTGATCATTAGTCGCAGGCAATTAGAGAAATTTCTGTCAGGAACAATCGCCACCTGCCCAGGCCCAGGCGCAGGACGTCTGGCTTAACCCGCTTATACTAGCGCCCGCCTCATGCCTGCACTGACACCCGGCGCGCAGACCCCGTAACGCGTTGCCGGCTTTTGGTGACGGTTGCTACTTCTGCTGCCAGGTTGTGTGCCGGAGCAGCTGGTGTCGGTGGCATCCCTTGCCACCGATCCCGGGCGATTTTCGCGTGTTGGCCGATGCCCCATAACCGGCCAGGATGTCTCCGAGCGGTAGACGATACGATTCAACAGGGAGTGAACATATGGAACATGCACCGTGCATCAGCCAGATCGCGACATTGCTGGCCGACCCCAAGCGCAGCGCGATGATGTGGGCGTTGATGGATGGCTCGGCGCGGCAAGCCGAAGAGCTGGCGCTGCTGGCCGGGCTCTCGCCGTCGTCGGCCAGTGCGCATCTGGGACGCCTGTCCGCAGGGGGGCTGTTGAACATCGAAATGCGTGGGCGCAAACGCTTCTTTCGCCTGGCGGCACCGGAAATCGGCGCGGCGATCGAAGCACTGGCCAGCGCCACCATTGCCAGCGCGCCACGGCAAATCCCTGATGCGCTGAAACGCACGGCTCCCATGGTCAGACCACAGGCGGCGCCGTCTTCGCTGTTGCGTGCGCGGTTCTGCGACGATCATCTGGGCGGTACTTTGGCGGCCGACCTGTATCAGCGCCTGCTCGATGCCGGCTGGATCGAACAGCTTGAGCAGCGGGTGGTGGTGACGCACAAGGGCTCCACCCGACTGGCCCAGCGCGGAGTGTTCATCCAGGCCCTGGCCCACCGCAACGTGCAGGTCGCCTGCGCCTGCCCGGACTGGAGCGAGCGCCGTCCGCACATGGGCGGCTCACTGGGCGCGGCGCTGTTGCAGTTGTTCATGCAGTCCGGCTGGCTGACCTTGCCCAACGATTCCCGCGCCTTGCAGTTGACCGCCACCGGCCAGCGCGAAATCCATCGCTTTGCCAAGGAAACCGAGCTGGAAACAGCGTTCTAGAGCGTTGCTCGGCGATTAGCTGAAGGCTGACGTCGTCCACGGCTGTGAACAGGTCGCATCCAGTACGACCTCTGAATGACCATCGCGCACACTCGATCCGGGGATTTTCCGGATGGGGGAGCACAACATGAATACACAACGCTTTAGTGCGGCTGAGCGCCTGGAACGGCTGCCGCTCAGCGGTTATCACCGCGTCATTTTCATCATCATTGCCTTGGCGTTTTTCTTCGACTCCATGGATCTGGCGATGATGACTTTCCTGCTCGGCTCGATCAAAGCCGAGTTCGGCCTGAGCAGTGCGCAAGCAGGGCTGCTGGCCAGCTCGAGCTTCTTCGGCATGGTGCTCGGGGCGTCGCTGTCGGGAATGCTCGCCGACCGCTTCGGGCGCAAACCGGTGTTTCAGTGGAGCATCGTGTTGTGGGGCGTGGCCAGTTACCTGTGTTCGACGGCGCAGACGGTGGAGACGCTGACGCTGTTTCGCATCCTGCTCGGAATTGGCATGGGCATGGAGTTTCCCATCGCGCAGTCGATGCTGTCGGAATTGATCCCAGCACAACGGCGCGGGCGCCACATCGCCCTGATGGACGGCTTCTGGCCGCTGGGTTTTGTCGCGGCGGGTGTGCTCTCGTATTTCCTGCTGCCGCTGATTGGCTGGCGCGATATCTTCCTGGTACTGGCGGTGCCGGCGGTGTTCGTTCTGGCGATCCGCTTTTTCATCCCTGAGTCACCGCGCTGGCTGGAACAGGCCGGGCGCGACGCCGACGCGGACAAAGTGTTGAACGGCATTGAAGCGCGGGTGCGTGCTTCGCTGGGCGGTGCGGCGTTACCGGAACCGGTTCGTTTGCCACGCACGGTGACGCCACCGGGTAATTTCTTCTCGGCACTCAAGCAGATCTGGTCGCCGCAATATCGCCAGCGCACGACGATGATCTGGAGTCTGTGGTTCTTCGCATTGCTGGGTTTCTACGGGCTGACTTCCTGGCTCAGCGCATTGCTGCAGCAGTCGGGTTTCGCCGTGACGCAATCGGTGTATTACACCGTGCTGATCTCGCTCGGCGGGATTCCCGGCTTCCTCATGGCGGCGTGGCTGGTCGAGCGTTGGGGGCGCAAACCGGTGTGCATCGTCACCCTGCTCGGCGGCGGGGTGATGGCGTTTCTGTATGGGCAGAGCGCGGTGTTCGGCGGCAACGTCGCGTTGCTGATCGGCACCGGATTGTTGATGCAGTTTTTCCTGTTCGGCATGTGGGCGGTGCTCTACACCTACACCCCGGAGCTGTACCCGACTTCGGCACGGGCAACCGGCTCGGGATTCGCCTCGGCCATCGGCCGCGTCGGCTCACTGCTCGGGCCACTGGTGACCGGGCTGGTGTTCCCGATTACCGGGCAGGGCGGGGTGTTCGCGCTGGGC
The DNA here is from genome assembly GCF_004307505.1 of Pseudomonas sp. Sample_11. Lineage (NCBI taxonomy): Bacteria > Pseudomonadati > Pseudomonadota > Gammaproteobacteria > Pseudomonadales > Pseudomonadaceae > Pseudomonas > Pseudomonas sp. Sample_11. The sequence continues at coordinate 18,644 of NZ_RCOD01000023.1, read as the reverse complement.
GCGGCGTGCTTCGCGATTGCGGCGGGCGTGGTGTGGCTGTTCGGGATGGAGACGCGGGGCAAGACCCTTGAAGAGCTTACTGAAGCGCAGCTATTCAAATAAACGCAGCACCCTGTGGGAGCGGGCTTGCCCGCGATGGGGCCAGCAAATTCAACATCTATGTTGACTGACAATCCGCTATCGCGGGCAAGCCCGCTCCCACAGGTATTGATGTGATTTTGCAGTTGCTTACGGTTTTACCAACCGCGCATCCAGGCTGTTCTGCGCCAGGCGCTTGGCCTGATCCTGGGTCATGCCCAGATGTTCATGCAGCGCATGGAAGTTCTCGGTCACGTACCCGCCGAAATACGCCGGGTCATCGGAGTTCACCGTGACCTTCACGCCGCGCTCGAGCATGTCGAGGATGTTGTGCTGCGACATGTGATCGAACACGCAGAGCTTGGTGTTCGACAGCGGGCACACGGTCAGGGGGATCTGCTCGTCGATGATCCGCTGCATCAGGCGCTCGTCTTCGATGGCGCGCACGCCATGGTCGATGCGCTGGATTTTCAGCAGGTCGATGGCTTCCCAGATGTATTCCGGCGGGCCTTCTTCACCGGCGTGGGCGACGGTGAGGAAGCCTTCGTCGCGGGCGCGATCGAAGACGCGTTTGAATTTGCTCGGCGGGTGGCCCATCTCGGAACTGTCGAGCCCGACCGCGACAAACGCATCACGGAACGGCAGCGCCTGATCGAGGGTTTTCTGCGCTTCGTCTTCGCTGAGGTGGCGCAGGAAGCTGAGGATCAAACCGCTGCTGATGCCCAGTTGCGTCTCGCCATCCTTGAGCGCGGCGGCGATGCCGTTGAGCACCACTTCGAACGGGATGCCCCGGTCGGTGTGGGTCTGCGGATCGAAGAACGGTTCGGTATGAATCACGTTCTGTGCTTTGCAGCGCAGCAGGTAGGCCCAGGTCAGGTCATAGAAGTCCTGCGAGGTGCGCAGCACATCGGCGCCCTGGTAATACAGGTCGAGAAATTCCTGCAGATTGTTGAAGGCATAAGCCTTGCGCAGGGTTTCGACGTCGCTCCACGGCAGGGCGATCTTGTTGCGTTCGGCCAGGGCGAACAGCAGTTCAGGCTCCAGCGAACCTTCCAGATGCAGGTGCAGTTCGGCTTTGGGCAGGGCGTTGAGCCAGTCGTACATAGTCTTTTCTCATCAGGTGCAATGCCGGCATTCTACAGAGGCTGGCCGCAACAATTGGCAAAACCTGACCAGGTGATCGATCAAACCGCCTCTTGTTCACGGCGATAGGCGTAGGTATCGGCGAAGCGCGACAGCAGGAATTCGGCACAGGTGGTGGTCGGATATTTCGCCGGATGCTGTGCGTCCTGACAACCGGGCAGGCATTCGATGCGCGTGTCCGGGTGCGGTTCGGCGAAGAACGGCATCGAATAGCGATCCACGCCCAGCGGGCTGATCACCCGGTGCGGCGTCGAGCGATAACGGTCGTTGCTCCAGCGCGCCATCATGTCGCCGAGGTTGACCACGAACGTGCCGTCAATCGGTGGCGCGTCGATCCATTCACCTTTGACGTTCTTCACCTGCAAACCGCCGGCGCTGTCCTGATAGAGCAGGGTGATGCAGCCGTAATCGGTATGGGCACCGGCGCCTTGCTGCTCGGCGGAGCTGGCGGTGTGACGCGGCGGATAATGGATCATGCGCAACACGCTGACCGGGTCGACAAAGCGCGAATCGAAGAAGTCGCGCTCGATGCCCAGCGCAATGGTCATCGCCCGCAACAGGGTTTGCGCCAGCGCCTGCATGTCGAGGTAATGCTGCTCCATCAGCGTTTCCCAGCCGGGTTGCGCCGGATGCCGATTGGGGCCGCGCAAGGGTTTTTCCGCGAGCACCTCGGGATGTTCGTTCGGCAGGTGCAGGCCCATGTCGAAGGTTTCTTTGAGGTCACTGGGTTTGTCCGGGTCCAGTTGCTCGGTGGCAATCGCACCGTAGCCGCGATGATGGCGGGTCTGGGTAATGTCGATCTTCAGTTTTTCTGCGGCTGGCAGGGCAAAGAAGCGCTGGGCGTGATCGAGCAGATCGTCGATGCGCTGCGCCGAGATCGGATGGCCCTTGATGTAGAAAAAGCCCCACTCGCGACAGGCTTGGTCGATTTGTTCGGCCACCGCAGGCCAGGCGTTTTCGTCGTCGCCATAGAGCGGGCTGATATCAATGATCGGAAGCTGATCCATACACAATCCTTGAATACGCTGTGTTTCCAATGTGGGAGCGAGCCTGCTCGCGAAGAGGGAGTGTCAGACAACATTTTTGTTTAATGACACACCGCTTTCGCGAGCAGGCTCGCTCCCACAGGGTTTTGTGTGGTGAATCGGGGGACTACTTCGGCATCTCGGCCTTCATGCCTTCAACGTAATAATTCATCGAAGCCAGTTCCGCATTGGTCGCGCTCACGCCCGCGGGGATTTTTTCCACACCGGCCTGATCCTTGATCGGCCCGGTAAACGGCTGCAATGCGCCGCTCTTGATGTCGGCGATCAGCTGCTCGGCTTCGGCTTTGACCGGCGCCGGCACCAGATCGCTGATCGGCAGTTCCACCGTGCCTTCCTTCAACCCGCCCCAGTAATCCTGAGATTTCCAGGTGTGGTCGATCACGCTCTGCGTCGCCTGAATGTAGTGCGGCGCCCAGTCGTTGACGATCGAGGTCAGCACCGCTTTCGGGCCGAAGTGGGCCATGTCCGAGGCGTAGCCCACGGCATACACGCCGCGCCGTTCGGCGGCCTGGATCGGCGCCGGGCTGTCGGTGTGCTGGAACACCACGTCGACGCCTTGATCGATCAGCGCGTTGGCGGCGTCGGCTTCCTTGCCCGGATCGAACCAGGAGTTGACCCACACCACTTTGATTTCGGTGCCAGGGTTGTACTTGTTCAGGGCCAGCTGGATGGCGTTGATGTCGCGGATCACTTCCGGAATCGGGAACGAGGCGACGTAGCCGATCTTCTTGGTCTTGGTCATCTTCGCCGCGAGGAAACCGCCGACGTAACGGCCCTCGTAAGTGCGCGCCAGGTAAGTGCCGAGGTTCTTGTCCTGCTTGTAGCCTGTGGCGTGTTCGAAAGTGACCTTGGGGAATTGCTTGGCGACTTTCACTGTCGGGTTCATGTAGCCGAAAGACGTGGTGAAGATCAGGTCGTATTTGTCCTTGGCCATGTTGCGGATCACCCGTTCGGCGTCGGCGCCCTCGGCGACGTTTTCCACGTAGTTGGTGGTGATCTGCGTGCCGAGTTTTTCCGCCAGGGCCTTGCGCCCCTGTTCGTGCTGATACGTCCAGCCGTGGTCACCGATCGGGCCGATGTAGACGAAACCGACCTTCAGCGGATCGGCAGCGCTGGCGCTCAGGCTGATTCCCAGACCGATGGCGGCGTACAGCAGTTTGTGCAGCGGACGTATTGGCATGAACCCGAACTCCATTTTGTTGTGTGTGCTCAGGGCCAATGCAAATTGCTGACCAAAAGGACAACAAAACAAAAAGATCGCAGCCTTCGGCGGCTCCTACATGGGAATGCGGACCTGTAGGAGCTGCCGAAGGCTGCGATCTTTTCAGCGTCGGAACCAACGCAGTGCAAGTCAGCGTGTACGCGCCATGGGTTGGTGCGCAAAGATGTAACGAAACGTTAGCGGCGCGCGGCAGTCAGTAGCTTCATCAGCTCTTTTCGGCAAAAGGCCCGTCATGCTCTCGATCCTCAAACAAGAAAGCTTCCTGCTGCTGGCAGTCCTTGCAGCGTGCGTCGCTTATCCGCTGGAACATTGGCTGCTGCACAGCGGCCAGATCGTCGCGCTGGGCGGCGGTCTGCTGCTGATCGCCTTTATTGTCGCCGCCTCGATGCGCGTCGCTCATCACGCCGAACTGCTCGCGGAAAAGGTCGGCGATCCCTACGGCACGATGATCCTCACGCTCTCGGCGGTGCTGGTCGAAGTGGTGATTCTGGCGATCATGATGAGCAACGAAGCCTCGGCAACACTGGTGCGCGACACGATTTATTCAGCGGTGATGCTCGACATCAACGGCATCCTCGGCCTCGCCGCACTGATGGGCGGGATCAAACACGGCGAGCAGTCCTACAACGACGATTCGGCGCGCAGCTACAGCGTGATGATTCTCACCGCGATGGGCGTGTCGATGGTGGTACCGGAGTTCATTCCCGAGGCCAACTGGAAGATCTATTCGGCGTTCACCATCGGCGCGATGATGGTGCTTTACGCGCTGTTCCTGCGCATGCAGGTCGGCCCGCACAGTTACTTTTTCAGCTACAGCTACCCGGACAAACGTCGCAAGAAGGAGCCGGTCGAGCAGGAGCCGAAGCCGGTCAGCCTGGCGCTGTCGATCGGCATTCTGGTGTCGGGGGTGGTGATCATCGGCGCACTGGCCGAGGTGATGTCCAAGACCCTCGATCTGGGCCTGGAAGGCACGGGCGCGCCGCCGGTGATCACGGCGATTCTGGTGGCAGCGATTTCGGCGGCGCCGGAGATTCTGACTGCACTGCGTGCGGCACTGGCCAATCGCATGCAGTCGGTGGTCAACATTGCGATGGGCGCGTCACTGTCGACGGTGATTCTGACCGTACCGGTGATGGAAGCGATGGCGCTGTACACCGGCCAGCCATTTCAGATGGCAATGACTCCGGTGCAAACGGTGATGATCTTCATCACCCTGATCGTCAGCGCGATCAACCTCAATGACGGCGAAACCAACGCCATTGAGGGCATGACGCACTTTGTGCTGTTTGCCACATTCATCATGCTGTCCCTACTGGGCCTATAGGGACGCTGAAAAACCTGTGGGAGCGGGCTTGCCCGCGATTGCGGTGTGTCAGAAACCATATATGTACCGGACACACCCCCATCGCGGGCAAGCCCGCTCCCACAGGGATTAATGATCGGATCAGGTGCCGGCGATCAGCTGCCGAGCCGCCTGGCTGTGATCGGCGATCAAACCTTTCAGGTCCAGCCCTTCAACCTGACCATCAACCACACGCCACTTGCCGCCAATCATCACGCGATCCGCCCGATCGGCGCCGCACAGCAGCAACGCCGAAATCGGATCATGGCTACCGGAGAAGCGCAGTTCATCGAGCTTGAACAACGCCAGATCCGCCTGTTTGCCCACGGCGATTTCGCCGATGTCGCTGCGACCGAGCAGGCTCGCCGAACCCTTGGTCGCCCAGCCCAGCACGCGCTCCGGGGTGATCTTTTCGGCGCCGTAGCGCAGGCGCTGGATGTACAGGGCCTGACGCGCTTCAAGGATCATGTTCGAGGCATCGTTGGACGCCGAACCGTCAACGCCAAGACCGAACAGCGCGCCGGCGTCGGTCAGCTCGATGCTCGGGCAGATGCCGGACGCCAGGCGCATGTTCGAGCTTGGGCAGTGGCAGATGCCGGTACCGGCCTGGCCGAGGCGGGCGATTTCGTCGGGGTTGAAATGGATGCCGTGGGCCAGCCAGGTTCGCGGGCCGAGCCAGCCGACGCTGTCCAGATAATCGACGGTGCGCAGACCGAAGCGTTGCAGGCAGAAGTCTTCTTCATCGAGGGTTTCAGCGAGGTGGGTGTGCAGACGCACATCGAGTTTGTTCGCCAGATCAGCGCTGGCCGACATGATTTCCGGGGTCACCGAAAATGGTGAACATGGCGCCAGGGCGATCTGGATCTGCGCGCCGTCGCCACGCTCGTGATACTCGTGAATCAGCCGCTGGCTGTCGTCGAGAATCACCTGGCCTTCCTGCACCGTTTGTTGTGGAGGCAGACCGCCGTCCTTCTCGCCAAGGCTCATCGAGCCGCGCGTGAGCATGGCGCGCATGCCCAGTTCGCGCACCGTTTCGACCTGCACGTCGATGGCGTTTTCCAGACCGTCCGGGAACAGATAGTGATGGTCGGCAGCCGTAGTGCAACCCGAGAGCAGTAATTCGGCCAGCGCCACTTTCGTGGCGAGGGCGAGTTTTTCAGGCGTCAGCCGCGCCCATACCGGGTACAGGGTTTTCAACCACGGAAACAGCGGCTGATTGACCACCGGCGCCCAGGCGCGAGTCAGGGTTTGATAGAAGTGGTGGTGAGTGTTGATCAGGCCCGGCAGGATCACATGCTCGCGGGCATCGAACACTTCATTGCACGGCGCCGACGGCTGCTGACCGGCAGCGAGGACTTCGACGATGACACCGTCTTGCACGACAAGACCGCCACGGGCATCAAGCTCGTTGGAGGTGAAAATGGCGAGGGGATTCTTTAACCAGGTACGGGTCGCAGGCATTGTGGCCGGCTCCTCTGAAAGTTGGGTTCAGGGTTGCCAGCTCAGTGTTGCCCTGTCTGCTGATCCAGGGTCGCCGCGAAGGACGAGGCGCGCAGTTTCAAACAAATCGCCGCGCCGGGCAAGCGCCACCCGACCATTCACCACGCTTCCTCTGTAGGAGCTGCCGAAGGCTGCGATCTTTTGATCTTCTTGAAAATCAAAAGATCGCAGCCTTCGGCAGCTCCTACACAGGAGATTCGTGTGCTTACCAGGGAATGGTTTCGCCCTTGTAGTTCACGAAGTGATGCCCGCCCTTGCCGGTGAACGCATTGACCTGGTCGATCAGCCCGCGGGTACTGGTCTCGACATCGAGATCGGCACCTTCGCCGCCCATGTCGGTCTTCACCCAGCCCGGGTGCAACGACAGTACGGTGAGTTTCTGTTCACCCAGTTGCGTGACAAAACTGTTGGTCATCGAATTCAGCGCCGCTTTGCTCGCCTTGTACAACGCCAGCTCCGGCGCGTCGGGCATGGTCACGCTGCCGAGTACCGAACTCATGAACGCCAGCACGCCGCTGCCGTCGCGAATCTGCCCGACGAAACGCTGGGCCAGATTGATCGGCGCCACTGCGTTGGTGAAAAACAGTTGCCCGACCTCGGCCAGGGTCGCACCGCCCGGCGTCTGCACGTCCGGGCCTTTGACCCCGGCGTTGACGAACAACAGATCGAAGGTTTCGCCCTTGAGTTTCTGGCTCAGAGCGATCACCGCTTGCTGATCGTCCATGTCGAGCTTCTCGATGCGCACGTCACCCAGCGCTTGCAGCGCCTCGGCCTTCTGCGGATTGCGCACCGTCGCGGTCACTTGCCAGCCATCGCCCAGCAGGGTCTTCACCAGACCGAGGCCCAAGCCGCGGGAGGCGCCGATGATCAGTGCGTTTTTTGCCTGAGACATGATGGGTTTCCTTGAAAGTCAGCATTCAGGATTCAATGGACACGCCTGACCGGGCCACAGTTGCAGCGCTTGGCGAAAACAGGCTTTGACCCCGGAGCATACTCCAGGCTTCTTGAGTTTCTCGAGGGTGTTTGATCAGAAACAATCATGAGGCGTGGTTCAAGTGTTGCCTGTGCGGACGCTTTCGCGAGCAGGCTCGCTCCCACATTTGCCCGCGTTCACTCAGATCCCCTGTGGGAGCGAGCCTGCTCGCGAAGAGGCCCGCTCTGACAACGATCAGTGTCCCGATTGCCACGGCTGCCCCAACGAAACCGGCGCATACAGACGAGTGCGCACGGCATCGCGGGACAGCAACACCAGCACCAAAATCGTCGCCACATACGGCAGCATCGCCAGCAGGCTCGAAGGAATCGCCAGTCCTAGCCCCTGCGCCACCAAATGCAGAATGCTGGCGAGGCCGAACAGATACGCCCCTAGCAGCAAGCGCCACACCCGCCAACTGGCAAACACCACCAGCGCCAGAGCGATCCAGCCGCGCCCTGCGGTCATGTTCTCTGCCCACATCGGTGTGTAGGCCAGCGACAGATACGCCCCGGCCAGCCCGGCCATTGCTCCGCCGAACAACACCGCCAAGGTACGCACGGTCAGCACCGGCAAGCCCATCGCGCTGGCCGCATCCGGGTTTTCTCCGACCGCCTGAATGATCAGGCCGACACGGCTTTTGATGATCACCCACGCCACCAGCGCAAACAGGGCGAACGACAGATACACCAGCAGATCCTGGGCAAACAGCATCCGCCCGATCAGCGGGATCTCACTCAGATACGGAATCGCCAGAGGCTCGAAACCCGCCAGCGGCTTACCCACCCATGCCGCGCCGACAAACGTCGAAAGCCCGACGCCAAAGATCGTCAGGGCCAAACCGGTGGCCACCTGATTGGCGTTGAACACCAGCGCGACCAGGGCAAACAGTGACGACAACAACATCCCGGCCAACATCGCCAGCAGCACACCCAGCCACAGGTTGCCGCTGTTCAGCGCGACGATAAAACCGATCACCGCACCGAACAGCATCATGCCTTCCTGGCCGAGGTTGAGGACGCCGCTTTTCTCGCAGATCAACTCACCCAATGCCACCAGCAACAGCGGCGTGCCGCAGCGGACCATTGCGTAGAAAATATTGCTCAACAGATCGATATCCATCACAGCGCTCCGGCGGTTACGGCAGGGGTCGAGGCGCGCCGGGTCCAGCGCAGTTTCAGGCGTGGCCGATAGAGAATCAGCACGTCGCAGGCGAGCAGGAAAAACAGCATCATGCCCTGGAACAATTGGGTGATCGCTTGCGGCAGATTGAGCGACATCTGCGCGCTCTCGCCGCCGATGTACAGCAGCGCCATGAGCAGACTGGAGAACAGAATGCCGATCGGATTCAGCCGTCCGAGAAACGCCACGGTGATCGCCGCGTAGCCATAGCCCGGCGACACTTGGGGCACCAGTTGGCCGATCGGCCCGGTCACTTCGCAGACCCCGGCGAGCCCGGCCAGACCACCGCTGATCAACAGCGCCAGCCAGATCAGGCGCTTCTCGCGGAAGCCGACAAAACCTGCCGCACGCTTGTCCAGCCCGAGCACTTTGATCTGGAAGCCGATGAAGCTTTTCTGCAACAACACCCACACTGCAACCAGCGCGAGCAAGGCGAAATACACACCGGCATGCACGCGGCCGTCCTCCAGCAGCAGCGGCAAACGACTGGCGTCGCCGAACATGGCCGACTCGGGGAAATTGAAGCCCGCCGGATCCTTCAACGGCCCGTGCACGCAGAACAGCAGCAGGTTCAGCGCGATGTAGTTGAGCATGATGCTGGTGAGGATTTCGTTGGCATTGAAGCGCGTGCGCAGCCATGCGGTGAGCCCGGCCCATGCGGCGCCCGCCAGCGTGCCGGTCAGCAGAATCAGCACCAGCGCCCAGCGACTTTGCATACCAATAATGTTCACCGCCAGAGCACTGCCGGCCAAGGCGCCAAGTAGAAGTTGGCCTTCGGCGCCGATGTTCCAGATCCGCGCCTGATAGGCCACGGCCAGGCCGAGTGCGCAGAGCAGAATCGGCAGCGCCTTGACCAGCAATTCAGACACGCCATACAAATCGCTGACCGGTGCGATCAGCAGTGTGTGCAAGGTTTGCAGTGGGTCGTGGCCCAGCGCGATGAACAACAGCGAGCCGCAGCCGAGTGTCAGCGCCGCCGCCAATAATGGCGAGCACCACAGCATCAGGCGCGATTGCTGGCCACGGGGTTCGAGGGAAAGCAGCATGTTGAAACTCCGTTAAACCGAGGCGGTGCGAGGTGAGTGATCGAACTGGCCGGCCATCCACGCGCCGACATCGCTCAGTTGTGTAGCGCCAGTGTCTTGCAGCGCCGACAGACGCCCGCCGCACAGCGCGCCGAGGCGATCGCTGATCTGGAACAGCTCATCGAGGTCTTCGGAAATCACCAGAATCGCCGCGCCGGCATCGCGCAGGGCAATCAAGGCGCGATGAATGGTGGCGGCGGCACCGACGTCGACGCCCCAGGTCGGGTGCGCGGCGATCAGCAGTTTCGGTTGCTGAAGAATTTCCCGGCCGAGGATGAATTTCTGCAAGTTGCCGCCGGACAGGCTGCGCGCAGCGGTTTGCGTGTCCGGGGTCTTCACGCCGAAACGCTGGATGATCTGCTGCGCGAGGGCTTCGACTTTGCCGCGTTGGATCAACCCGTGGCTGACCAGTCCTTGCTGGAAAGCACTGAGCAGCGCGTTATCGGCCAGACTCAACTCCGGCACCGCGCCGTGGCCGAGGCGTTCGGCCGGCACGAAGGCCAGACCCAGTTTGCGCCGCGCATCCGGGCGCAGATCGGCAACGTTTTTCTCTACGAAGCGAAGGGTCGCCGCCTGCGCGCGCGGTAAGGGCTGTTCGCCGCTGAGCAGGGCGAGCAACTCATCCTGCCCATTGCCCGCGACCCCGGCGATGCCGACGATTTCACCGCTGCGCACTTGCAGGTCGATGTCGGTCAGCGAGCAACCGAACGGATCCGGGTTGTGCCAGCTCAAACCCTGCACCTGCAGAAACGCCGCGCCACCGCTGACCTTCGGATACTCGCCAATCAATGCCGCCGCTTCACCGACCATCATTTGCGCCAGTTGCTGGTCCGAACATTCGGCGGGCTCGCAATGCCCGGCAACCCGGCCGCCGCGCAGCACCGTGGCGCTATGGCACAAGGCGCGCACTTCACCGAGCTTGTGGCTGATAAACAGAATGCTGCAGCCCTCGGCGGCAAGGCGCCGCAGGGTGATGAACAATTCGTCCGCCTCTTGCGGCGTCAGTACTGAGGTCGGCTCGTCGAGAATCAGCAGGCGGATGTCCTGCATCAGGCAACGGATGATTTCCACCCGCTGGCGCTCGCCGATCGACAGGCTGTGGACAAGTCGCTCCGGCTCCAGCGCCATGCCGTAACGCCGCGATACTTCGCGAATCTTCGGCTCCAGTTGCTTCGGCGTGCCGGCCGCCGCGCCCATCGCGAGGGCAATGTTCTGCGCCACGCTGAGGGTTTCGAACAGCGAGAAATGCTGGAACACCATGCCAATGCCCAACTGCCGCGCCTGCGCCGGATTGCGCATCTGCACGCGCTGACCCTGCCAGAGCATTTCACCGCTGTCGCACTGGGTGACCCCGTAAATGATCTTCATCAACGTACTTTTGCCCGCGCCGTTTTCACCGAGCAGGGCATGGATCTCACCCGGCGCGATGCTCAGGTCGATGGCGTCGTTGGCCAGACAACCGGGGTAGCGTTTGCTGATCTGGCGCAGTTGCAGGCGCGGTGGGGAAGGGGCGATGGACATGACAGGCTCGACTGGCTTGGAGTTGTGCCTGTGGATAAAGCAATTTCCTGGCCATTGAGTCAGGAACGCTTGCGGAGCCAGCCGCAAGTGCCGACAGCAGCGCATCGGCGGGCGTTTTGTCTTTCGATCGAGCACCAATTCAGCGCAAAGCCATTGAACAGGCTCCAGTTTTGCCCGCTTGTAGTTGGTTAAAAAATGAGCAACTGCCTGGGAGCCAGACAGATCCAGCAGCTGCGGCGGTCATGAACGGCTTATCCACAGGTTGCTCCACAGTAATTGTGCGCAAGCGCCGAGGGTGGGCATAAGCACTGCGATGCTTTGTTCTAATGGTCATAAACGAAGGTAACTGTTTGTTTTTACGCTGGATTTCCCTTTCGTCGGGTCAATTGAACGAAAATTGAACAAATCCCGCAAAGCCGCATGACAGAAGGGTTACAGCGGTATGTGCTCAGGTTATCCACAGTCGGGTGCACAGCCGATGTGGGCAAGTCGCCAATTGGGGAATGCCCTAAAAGATCGCAGCGTTCCGCAGCTCCTACAATTGGAATGCGATCCCCTGTAGGAGCTGCCGAAGGCTGCGATCTTTTGATCTTCCACTCTCAACGCTGCAACAAAATCCGCCCACGGCTCAGATCCGCCAACTGACTCTGCAACACGTCGATCTGCGCTTCCCCCACCGCCAGCTTCAACTCAACACCATTGGCTGTGAAGTTCTCCTCCACCACCAATCCACCGAGATCGGCCACGCGCAACTTCACCAGCGCCAACTCGGCAAATCCACAGGCGCAACTCAGCGGTACGCGGCTGATCAGCTCGACTTTCTGCGCCGCTTGCAGGCACTTGTTGGCGCCACCGCCATAGGCCCGGGCCAAACCGCCGGTGCCCAGTTGAATGCCGCCGTACCAGCGAATCACCAGCACCGCGACCTGATCGCAATCCTGAGCTTCTATCGCCGCCAGAATGGGGCGCCCGGCCGTGCCGCCCGGCTCGCCGTCGTCAGTGCTGCGGTATTGCGCGCCGAGTTTCCACGCCCAGCAATTGTGCGTGGCATTCAAATCGCTGTGCTGCTCGAAAAACGCCTGCGCATCGGCGGGGCTGCTGATCGGCGTCGCCAGAGTGATGAAACGGCTTTTGCGAATCTCTTCGCGGTACTCGCAAAAACCGCTGAGGGTGAAAGGCATAAACGTCTTATAGAGAAGGAGTGAGGCCGCAGCCTTTGAGAATGATGCGGATCAGGTTGTTGCCGGCGTCTTCCATGTCCTGCTTGGTCAACTTGCTGCGCCCGGTGACGCGGCAGATTTGCGTGGCGAAGTCGGCATAATGCTGGGTGCTGCCCCACAGCAGGAAAATCAGGTGCACCGGGTCGACCGGGTCCATTTTGCCCGCATCGATCCACGCCTGAAATACCGCCGCGCGCCCGGTGAACCAGGTGCGGTAATCCTGATTGAAATATTCGCTCAGGCATTCGCCGCCGCTGATCACTTCCATGGCGAAGATTCGCGAAGCCTGTGGCTGGCGGCGGGAGAATTCCATCTTCGCGCGGATGTAGCGGGTCAGCGCTTCGGCCGGGTCATCCTCGGCAGTGAGGGTGTTGAAGGTGCTGTCCCACAACTCGATGATGTTGCTCAGCACCGCCACATACAAACCGAGCTTGTTGGTGAAGTAGTAATGCAGGTTGGCCTTGGGCAGCCCGGCATTCTGCGCGATGGTGTTCATGCTGGTGCCTTTGAACCCGTGACGGGCGAACTCGTCTTCGGCGGCTTTGAGAATGGTCTCTTCGTTCTTCTGACGAATGCGGCTGGCGGGTTTGCCGCCGTGGGCTGGGACTTCAAAGGTCATAGGCACTTCCGGGATTGTCTGTGGGTGCAACCAGTTGCGTTGATAGCGCACCCACAGGCATCCGACAAGTCCTTGCGCGGAAAAACAGTTACGCCTGTTCGATCTTGTTCAATGACGCGGGGCTTTTTGTCTCGGTGGTTTTGCCTTCCGGCAACAACAGACAGAGGACGATTGCCGTCAGCCCGCCGCTGGTGATCGCCGAGTCGAACAGGTTCTGCACCAGTTTCGGCAGCAGGTGCAGCAGGTTCGGTTGCGCGGCGATGCCGAGGCCGACGCCGAACGAAGTGGCGATGATCAACATGCTGCGCCGGTCCAGCGGCGACTGCGCGAGAATACGCACGCCCGCCGCCGCCACAGCGCCGAACATCACCAGCGTTGCGCCGCCCAGCACCGGTTTCGGAATCTGTTGCAGCACCGCGCCGATCATCGGGAACAGGCCGAGGCAGAACAGGATCGCGCCGATGTACAGGCCGACGTAGCGGCTGGCAACGCCGGTCAATTGGATCACGCCGTTGTTCTGCGCGAACGTTGTGTTGGGGAAGGCGCTGAAGGTCGCCGCGATCATGCAGCTCACGCCATCGCCAAGCACGCCACCGCGCAAGCGGCTTATATAAGAAGGGCCGCTGATCGGTTGGCGGGCGAGCATGCAGTTGGCGGTGAGGTCGCCGACGGTTTCGATGGTGCTGATCAGGTAAATCAGCGCGACCGGCAGGAAAGCCGTCCAGTCGAAGTTGAATCCGAACTTGAACGGCGTAGGAAAACTCACCAGCGGCAAGTCAGGCAACGGCTGCGGGACCAGTTTCCCGCTGAACCACGCCGCGAGGCTGCCGAGCACCAGTCCGATTATGATCGCCGACAGTCGCACCCACGGCGTATTCGAGCGGTTGAGCAGAATGATCGTCAGCAGCACGAACACGCCCAAGGCCAGATTGCCCGGCGCGCCGAAGTCCGGCGCGTTGAAGCCGCCACCCAGATCGGTGATGCCGACCTTGATCAGGCTGATGCCGATCAGCGTGATGACGATGCCGGTCACCAGCGGTGTCACCACTCGGCGCAACTGACCGATGAAACGGCTGAGCACGATCTGCACGATTGCGCCGAAAAAGCACACGCCGAAAATCATCGCCAGAATATCTTCCGGGCTGCCGCCGCGCTGCTTGACCAGAAACCCGGCCGACAGCACCGCACCGAGAAACGCGAAACTGGTGCCTTGCAGACAGATCATCCCCGCGCCAATGCCGAACGGTCGCCGCGCCTGGATAAAGGTGCCGACGCCCGAGACCATCAGCGCCATGCTGATCAGGTACGGTAGATGCGCGGTCAGCCCGAGCGCGGAACCGATCACCAGTGGCGGGGTGATGATGCCGACGAAACTCGCGAGCACGTGTTGCAGCGCGGCGAGAATGGCGGCGAGTGGTTTGGGGCGGTCGTTGAGGCCGTAGATCAGTTCACTGGATGAATCGGAATCTGGCTGCATGGCTTTGGCTTCTTGAAGGAGAGTTACCCCTTCTCTGCAAAAACCTGTCCACTTGCTCAGGTTATTCCTGGATTCTGTCGATGAGGCTCAGCCGGGCTGGGCTCTGCGCGCTTATCTATCGCGTTGCGGCCAGACTCTCGAGGAAACTTTCCAGCACCAAATGAGGGCGCCGCCCCTTGCGCGTGACCGATGCCAGACTCAAATCGTAAAAACGCGTGCCGGCCTTGAGTGCACGCAAGCGCCCCTGCTGCACCCAAAGATTGGCGTAGTGATCCGGCAGGTAGCCGATGTAGCGTCCGGTCAGAATCAGAAATGCCATGCCCTCACGATCCGAAGCACTGGCAGTGCAATTGAGCGCTTGATAGTGCGCTTGAATCTCCGCCGGTAGACGGAAGGTCGGCGCAATCGCGTCCTGACTGTCGAGGCGTTGATCATCGAGTTGCTTGTCGTCGACATAAAACAGCGGATGACCCACCGCGCAATACAGCAGCGAACGCTCGCTGTACAACGGCTGATATTCCAGTCCCGACAAAGCGCTGGCCTGCGGCACCACGCCAACGTGCAGGCGCCCGTCGAGCACACCTTGTTCAACTTCGTTTGGTGCAGTCATGCGAATCTGGATCTGCACATCCGGCCCGCGTTCTTTTAACTGCGCGAGGGCGTGGGTGATGCGCATGTGCGGCAGGGTGACGAGGTTGTCGGTGAGGCCGATGATCAGCTCGCCGCGCAGGTGTTGGTGCAGGCCGTTGACCTCAGTGCGGAAACTCTCCAGTGCACTTAACAGCTGTAGTGCCGACTGATACACCTCACGACCTTCCTCGGTCAGGGAAAATCCGGCCCGGCCACGCTGACACAAGCGCAAGCCGAGGCGCTGCTCCAGATCGCTCATCTGCTGGCTGATCGCCGAGCGGCCGATGCCAAGCACGGTTTCCGCTGCGGAGAAGCCGCCACACTCCACGACGCTGCGAAAAATCCGCAGCAGGCGAATATCAAAATCACTGACCTGGGCCAATGGATCGGCGCGGCGGCTGCTCATTTCTTGTTCTCTTTGTTTAGCAATGATCTAACTGAAGGTTAGAAGAGTTGGATTTCACCGACTTTATCGCCGTGGCAATTTAGCTGCAACAACGCTTTCCATCTCTCTGACGCTTATGCCCTGCGAGGTTTTGCCCGATGAACATGCCTGAAAACGCGCCGTCGCCACTGGCCAGCCAACTGAAGCTGGACGCGCACTGGATGCCGTACACCGCCAACCGCAACTTTCAGCGCGACCCGCGTCTGATCGTCGGCGCTGAAGGCAGCTGGCTGTTCGATGACAAGGGCCGCAAGATCTACGACTCACTGTCCGGTCTGTGGACCTGCGGCGCCGGGCACACCCGCAAGGAAATTCAGGAAGCCGTTGCGAAACAGCTGGGCACTCTCGATTACTCGCCGGGTTTCCAGTACGGCCATCCGTTGTCGTTTCAACTGGCAGAGAAAATCACTGAGCTGACCCCGGGCAATCTGAACCACGTGTTCTTCACCGACTCTGGTTCCGAGTGCGCCGATACTGCGGTGAAAATGGTCCGTGCCTACTGGCGCCTGAAAGGTCAGGCGACCAAGACCAAAATGATCGGCCGCGCCCGTGGCTACCACGGTGTGAACATCGCCGGCACGAGCCTCGGCGGCGTCAACGGCAACCGCAAGCTGTTCGGTCAGGCGATGATGGATGTCGATCACCTGCCGCACACACTGCTGGCGAGCAACGCGTTTTCCCGTGGCATGCCGGAGCAGGGCGGTATTGCTTTGGCCGATGAACTGCTGAAGTTGATCGAGCTGCACGACGCTTCCAACATCGCTGCGGTGTTCGTTGAGCCGATGGCCGGCTCTGCAGGGGTGCTGGTTCCGCCGCAGGGTTACCTCAAGCGTCTGCGCGAGATCTGCGATCAGCACAACATCCTGCTGGTGTTCGATGAAGTGATCACCGGTTTCGGCCGCACCGGTTCGATGTTCGGCGCCGAGAGCTTCGGCGTGACTCCAGACCTGATGTGCATCGCCAAGCAAGTCACCAACGGCGCGATTCCGATGGGCGCGGTGATTGCCAGCTCCGAGATCTACCAGACCTTCATGAACCAGCCGACGCCGGAATACGCCGTGGAATTCCCCCATGGCTACACCTATTCGGCGCACCCGGTGGCCTGTGCCGCCGGCCTCGCAGCACTCGACCTGCTGCAAAAAGAACACCTGGTGCAGAGCGTCGCCGAAGTCGCGCCGCATTTCGAGAACGCGCTGCACGGTCTGAAAGGCTCGAAGAACGTCATCGACATCCGTAACTACGGCCTGGCCGGCGCGATCCAGATTGCCGGGCGAGACGGTGATGCCATCGTGCGTCCTTTCGAAGCGGGCATGGCCCTGTGGAAAGCCGGGTTCTACGTGCGCTTCGGCGGCGACACCCTGCAGTTTGGCCCAACCTTCAACAGCAAGCCGCAAGACCTCGATCGTTTGTTCGACGCGGTCGGCGAAGTGCTGAACAAGCTCGACTGATTTTTCCTTCTATATATGTACGAAACAGCAGGCGCCTCTTGCGGCGCCTGCTGACCAGAATTCAGGAGTGTTCGATGAGCGTTATCCCGCATTTGATCAATGGCGAACTGGTGACCGAGAACGGTCGCGCGGTGGATGTGTTCAACCCGTCTACCGGCCAGGCGATCCATAAACTGCCATTGGCCAGCCAGGCCACCATTCAGAAAGCCATCGATGCCGCCAAGGCCGCGTTCCCGGCCTGGCGCAACACGCCGCCGGCAAAACGCGCCCAAGTGATGTTCCGTTTCAAGCAACTGCTTGAGCAGAACGAGGCGCGCATCTCGCAACTGATCAGCGAAGAGCACGGCAAGACCCTGGAAGACGCCGCCGGTGAATTGAAGCGCGGTATCGAGAACGTCGAGTTCGCCTGCGCCGCCCCGGAAATCCTCAAGGGCGAGTACAGCCGCAACGTCGGCCCGAACATCGACGCCTGGTCGGACTTCCAGCCGTTGGGGATTGTGGCCGGTATCACCCCGTTCAACTTCCCGGCCATGGTCCCGCTGTGGATGTACCCGCTGGCGATCGTCTGCGGCAACTGCTTCATCCTCAAGCCATCTGAGCGCGATCCAAGCTCGACGCTGCTGATCGCCCAGTTGCTGCTGGAAGCAGGATTGCCGAAAGGCGTGATGAGTGTGGTCCATGGTGACAAGACGGCGGTGGACGCGTTGATCGAAGCGCCGGAAGTCAAAGCGCTGAGCTTCGTCGGTTCGACACCGATTGCCGAATACATCTACGCCGAAGGCACCAAGCGCGGCAAACGCGTTCAGGCACTGGGCGGCGCGAAGAACCACGCGGTACTGATGCCGGATGCCGATCTGGACAATGCGGTGAGTGCACTGATGGGCGCGGCCTACGGTTCCTGCGGCGAACGCTGCATGGCCATCTCGGTGGCCGTGTGTGTTGGCGATCAGGTCGCGGACGCGCTGGTGGCGAAACTGGTTCCACAGATCAAAGCGCTGAAAATCGGTGCGGGTACCTCGTGCGGTCTGGACATGGGGCCGTTGGTTACCGGTCAGGCGCGTGACAAGGTCAGTGGTTATGTGGATGACGGTGTGGCGGCGGGCGCGACCCTGGTGGTCGATGGCCGCGGTCTGAGCGTCGCCGGGCATGAAGACGGCTTCTTCCTCGGTGGCTGCCTGTTCGACAACGTCACTCCAGAGATGCGCATCTATAAAGAAGAGATCTTCGGGCCGGTGCTGTGCGTGGTGCGGGTGAACAGCCTGGAAGAGGCGATGCAACTGATCAATGATCACGAATACGGCAACGGCACCTGCATCTTCACCCGTGACGGCGAAGCGGCGCGGCTGTTCTGTGACGAGATCGAAGTCGGCATGGTCGGCGTCAACGTGCCGCTGCCGGTGCCGGTGGCTTATCACAGCTTCGGCGGCTGGAAGCGTTCGCTGTTTGGCGACCTGCACGCGTATGGTCCGGATGGCGTGCGCTTCTATACTCGTCGCAAGGCGATCACCCAGCGCTGGCCGCAGCGTGCAAGCCATGAAGCTTCGCAGTTCGCATTCCCTAGCTTATAAGTAGCTGGATGTGCAGAAGGCCGACCTTTCAGGTCGGCCTTCGCGTTTTCGGGGCTTTTTGACCGATATGACAGAAATATGAAAATAGGTGTTGACGGCAGATTCCAGAGGTCTATAATTCGCCCCACTTCCGGCGCAGTCGAAA
>NZ_RCOD01000032.1:0-31358 GCF_004307505.1 Pseudomonas sp. Sample_11 | reverse complement strand
TGTTGAGTGGGGCGGCTTCGCCGCGGGCAGCTGCGCTGCTTTGCTTTTGCTTTTGTGGGAGCGAGCTTGCTCGCGAAGGCGGTCTGACAGCCAATTCATTTCGAATCGCCAATTCACGCTGCTTTCCTACAGCTTTTTCAGAGTCCTCCGATCTTGAGGCGCTAGCCGTCCAATGCTGTACTCCGGGTTCTGCTTTTCCGAGTCCTTGAGTCTGTCTGATGAAGAAACCACCGACATTAGCCGGCAGAACGGATCCTGTTTTCGACCTGTTGGCCCGCTCGCCCCACAAGCAACGACTTGCGGATTATCTGGCGCTGCTCAAGCCGCTCGATGATCAGGGGCGCTATCTGCCATTCGAGGCGTTGCGCTATCGCTGGGCGGCAGGGTTGGACGCGAATCTTTGTTGGGCGTTGGTGAAGAAGGCGCGGGCGGCCCAGTACATTCATTTGTTGCCGTTGGGCGAGCCGGTGCAGTGGGGCAAGTACGTGCCAACGCCGTTGGCGCAGAAAACCTTGGCTGTTGTGGATCGTTACGCCAGTACGGCCGCGCTGGATTACATGACCAGTCAGATCGGCGAGCGGGCGCATTTCTCCTGTCTGCTCAATGACCTGATCGAAGACGAAGCCATCGCCAGTAGCCAGTTGGAGGGCGCGGCGACTACCACGCGCGTAGCCAAGGACATGCTCAAGCATCAGCGCCAGCCGCGGACGCCAGATGAGCGCATGGTCATGGGTAATTATCGAATGATGAATTTCGCTTGGGAAAAGCGTTATGAACCTCTGAGCATTGAGCTGATTGCAGAGATCCATCGAGTGGGTGTGGAGGGGATCGATGACGAGCAGTATTCCCCAGGATTGTTCCGGACCAATGATGAGGTGGTTGTTCAGGATGGTTCAGGCAACACCGTGCACCGACCACCTCCTGCTGCAGGATTGGTTGCGCGGTTGGCGAGGCTGTCCGCCTGGATCAACCGGCCCGCTGCCTCGATTCTGGACAAAAATTATCTGCATCCACTGATCAAGGCCGTGACGCTGCATTTCGCCATGGGTTATGAACATCCATTTCGCGACGGTAACGGGCGGGTCGCGAGAGCCTTGTTTTACTGGTTCATGTTCAAACATGAGTTCGCGGCGTTTCGCTACATTGCGATCAGTCTGCTGCTGCGCAATGCACCGGTGAAATACGGACGCTCCTACCTGCACACCGAGGCAGATGAGCTGGATCTGACTTATTTCATCGAGTTTCAATGCGCGGTGATTTTGCGAGCCGTGGTCGGTTTTATAACTGTGTACCGCAAGAGTCTGGCAGACACTCAGGACTTTGAGCACTGGCTGACGAGCTCTGGCGTAATTGCTCAACTGACGGAACGGCAGCGCGCAGTTTATCAGGTAGCTAAAAGCGGGGAGGCGAAGGAGTTTACGGCGAGCAATGTCGCGGAAAATTTTTCCTGCTCGGGTAGCGAGGCGGCGTCGATTCTGGAAGAGCTGGACCAATTGCAGCTTTTTGAGAGAAGGAAGATGGGGCGGGAGTGGGTGTTTTTTTTACGTAGTTCTTTACGTGGAGGCAAGCATGGGAGCGAATTGAATCGCCCCCATGTTGTAACGACTTAAAGCGTACCAAACACCTTCTTCGCCAGACTAGTCGCCGCAGCGGCCGGGTTCTGACGAATTGTTTCTTCCTGCTTGCCGATCATCTCGAACAAACCATTGAGTGCCTGTTCGGTGACGTAGCTTTCAACGTTGGCGCTCTTGGCGTCGACGACACCGAAAGCCGCAGCTTGACCTGCAAAGGCGTTGTACTTCTGCGCGACGCCGACCTTGTCGGTGGCTTGTTTGACGATGGGCAGGAATTTCGCGCGGATCTGTTCGCGGCTGGATTTGTTCAGGTATTGGGTCGCCGAATCCTTGCCGCCGCTGAGGATGCCTTTGGCGTCGGCCACGCTCATTTTCTTCACTGCATCGACGAGGATTGGCTGGGCCTGGGTCACGGCGGATTCGGCGGCTTTGTTCATCGCGGTTTCCAGTTCTTCGACCTGGGCGCCCATGCCGAAGGCTTTCATCTTGCTCGCGGCTTTGCCGAGTTTGCCCGGCAGTTCGATTTTCACTTTGGGGTTGTTGCTGAAGCCGCCGGGGGTGCCGAGTTGTTTGACGGCGATCTGGGCGCCTTGGGTCAGGGCGTCCTTGAGGCCGCCGGTGGCGTCTTGTTGCGACAGGTCATTGAGCGACAGGGCCAGGGCGTTGGCGGAGATCAGCAGGCCGGCGCAGGCGGCGGCGAAGCGAAGGGTAGGGCGGCGCATGGCGGCTTCCTTGTGGCGAAAAATGGATTAACGAACGGCGTCGACGCGGATTTTCAGCGGCTGCGGGTCGTTGCCGTCGAGTTGCACGGCGTGGTTTTCGGTGGTGATGAACATCAGCTCGCCGTTGACTTCAATGCGCGCGCTGACCGAGTAACGGTGGCCGGATTTGACCTGCGCCGGATCGTAGCTCAAATGGAATGGCAGCGGCACCTGGCCTTTGATCGGGCTGTTCTGTTCGGCGAGGACGATGGCCGGTGCATCGGCCAGCGACACATCTTGCAGGCTCACGCTCAGGGTCGCGCTCGGGGGCAGGGCGATGCGTTGCAGGTAGAAGACTTAGCCGTCGAGGCTGGCCTCGCCGGCGGGGGTGGTTGATTGGCAGGCGCTGAGCAGGGTGGCGGCGGCGAGGGTCAGCAGTTTTTTCATGGGTGAATCTCCTTTCAATGTGGGAGCGAGCCTGCTCGCGAAAGCGCTGGTTCAGTCAAACTAAATGGCGACTGACACTCCGTCTTCGCGAGCAGGCTCGCTCCCACAGGGGTAAGGCTTCAAGCCTCAGGCTGTGGCGTGATCTGATCCGCCGCATCTTCACTGCGATGCAGCGCGACTTGGCGGATCGACAGGCGAATCTCCGCCGGCAGCACGCGCTTGGCCGCGCCTTCGGCCAGCTCGCCGAGCAGTTCGTGATAGCTGAGCTTGCCGGCTTCGTCGCGGCGCAGGACGTCGAGGTCGAGCAGGGTCTGGATGAAGTGGCGGAACAGACTCTTGTCGAAGAACTCTGGGGCGTTCAGGCCATGGAGGATCGACAGACGCTGGGCCATCACTGTGCACAGATCTTCCAGCTCTTCGGCGCTGATGCTGTTCTGGCCGCTGTTGAGCAGCAGGGACACGGTCATGTAGAAGCGCTGCAAGGTCTGCGCGATGCTTTTCGACAGCAGCGTCAGCAGCACGAAATGCCGCGAACTCGGTGCCGGGCGCAGGTAAACGTCCTTCTCGAAACGCAGCAGGCCCTGCTCGACGAACGCTTCCAGCCACTGATCGATCACCGCGTCGAGTTCGTCCAGGCTCCAGCGGATGAACAGCTCTGATTGCAGGTACGGATACAGCGCGCGGGTGTAGCGCAGGATCTGCTCGCGGCTCATGCGCGAGGTGCTCTGGAAGAAACTCGCCAGCAACGACGGTAGAGCGAAAATGTGCAGGACGTTGTTGCGGTAGTAAGTCATCAGGACCGCGTTCTGCTCGTCCAGATACAGAATCTTGCCCAGCGCATCGTTCTGCTCGGCGAGCAGATCCATGTCTTTCACATGCTCGATCAGCGCACGGCCATCGCCTTCCGGCAAGGTGGTGTGTGGCGAATACGGGACCTTGCGCAGCAGCGCCAGATACAGGTCCAGCACCCGCGCCATGGCGCGATCATCCAGGGCCAGACGCGTGGTCGACAGCAGAGCCAACGCCACCAGATTCACTGGATTGATCGCCGCCGCTTCGTTCAGATGCCGGGCGACTTTCTCGCCGAGGCGGTTGGTGGTTTCGTTGAGCCACGCCGGTTTGAACTGCGGGCCGAGCTCCTGCTGGCGCCAGTCCGGTTGCTCGGCGTCGAGAAATTCCGCCAGTTTGATTGGCTCGCCGAAGTTGACCGCGACCTGACCGAAGCGCTGCTTGAGCGCGCCGATCACTTTGAAAATATCGAAGATCGATTCTTTTTTCTTGCTCGCCCCACGCAGTTCGCCGAGGTAGGTGCGGCCTTCGAGCACGCGCTCGTATCCGATGTACACCGGCACGAAGACGATCGGCATCCGCGACGAACGCAGGAAACTGCGCAGGGTGATCGCGAGCATGCCGGTTTTCGGTTGCAGCATGCGCCCGGTGCGCGAGCGACCGCCCTCGACGAAATACTCCACCGGAAAACCTTTTGTGAACAGCGTGTGCAGGTATTCGTTGAACACCGAGGTGTACAACGGATTGCCCTTGAACGAACGGCGCATGAAGAACGCACCGCCGCGACGCAGCAGGCTGCCGATCACCGGCATGTTCAGGTTGATCCCGGCGGCAATGTGCGGCGGGGTCAGGCCGTTGCGGAACAGCAGATACGAGAGCAGCAAGTAATCGATGTGGCTGCGGTGGCACGGCACGTAGATCACTTCATGACCCTGCGCGACGTTCTGCACGCCCTCGATGTGGTTGACCTTGATGCCGTCGTAGATCTTGTTCCAGAACCAGCTCAGCACCACTTCGAGAAAACGGATCGCGGTGTAGGTGTAGTCCGAGGCGATCTCGTTGCCGTAGCGCAGGGCCTGGGCCTTGGCTTTTTCCGGGGAGATTTTTTCGCGCTCGGCTTCGTCGAGGATCGCCTGTTTGACCAACGGCTGATTGAGCAGGCCTTTGACCAGATTGCGCCGGTGGGAAATGTCCGGGCCGATCACCGCAGCTTTGAGATTGCGGAAGTGCACGCGCAGGATGCGCTGGGCCATGCGCACGGTGCGCTCGTGGCCCTTATTGTGATCGATCAGTTCGCGCAGGTGGATCGGCGCGGAAAATTGCACGCGGGTTTTACGCCCGAGGACGATGATGCTCAGCAGCCGGCGCAGGCGTCCGGTGACTGCCCAGCTGTCGGCGAACAACAGTTTCCACGGACTGTTTTCGCTGTCCGGGGACTGGCCCCAGAACACGCTGACCGGAATGATCTGCGCGTCTTCGGCAGCATTCTGAGTCAGCGCGCTGACCAGACGGGTGAGAGTCGGCGGCGCGCCGCGTTTGTCCTGGCGACCGAGCCAGTCCGGGTCCGGCGTCAAATAGAAAAACGCCGCTGGTTCGATGAGTGAACCCACCGACACCGCCAGCACCGGGCGTGGCAAACCGGCCTTGGTGCACTCTGTGTCAACCACCGCCAGATCGGTCAGCGAAGGGTTTTGCAGGACGTAGAACACCGGACGACTGCGGTCGAGGTTAAGAGTGAACGACGACTGATTGATGGTCTCGGAGCGAACCCAGAGATACAACAGGCGGCGCAGGGTGCCAAACACAAGACGGCGGAACGGGGAACGGGTCATACGGCTTCTGCGTGAGTGAATAAAACCGAGCAGGCGCTCGGGCGGTCGATAGTGTGACGGATTCGCTGAAAATCGGCAAAAAAGCGCCGAAGTAATCTCCTGTTGAGAGTTTCTTCACCTGTCATATACTCGGCGCTCTGTTGCCGGTGCCCTGTCATGGACGTCGGACGCAGGCTGACGTTCCTCGAAGGCTTTCCTGCGAAAAGCCCGTTCAATAATAAAAAAGGAGTATGAACAGATGGCAACACGCGAAACCGGCAACGTGAAGTGGTTCAACGACGCCAAAGGCTATGGCTTTATCCAGCGCGACGACGGCGTGGACGTGTTCGTGCACTACCGCGCGATACGCGGCGAAGGGCACCGCTCGCTGACCGAAGGTCAACAGGTTGAGTATGCGGTGATCACCGGCGAGAAGGGGTTGCAGGCTGAGGATGTTGTAGGTCTGTAACAGCAGCTTCAAGTTTCAAGCTGCAAGCCACAAGCTATAAGCAGTTCCGCTTGAGGCTTGCAGCTTGCAGCTCGTAACTTGCAGCTGCTTTTAAGCCGTTTTCCAGGTGATCTCTTCTTCTCCGTCTTCGCTGATGCGAATCCAGCGATCGGCGGTTTCTTCACCTTCTTCTTCGACCCACGTTCCCGGTGCGCAGCGCACCTCGACGTTCAGTGCGGCAAAGGCTGCGCGGGCGCAGGCGATGTCGTCGTCCCAGGGGGTCTGGTCGCTTTCCAGGAACAGGCTGTTCCACTTGCCCACGGCTTTCGGCAGCCAGGTCACTGGCACGTTGCCGGCCTTGCACTTGTACGTCTGGCCTTTCTGCACCCAGTCGCTGCACGGGCCCAGCGCTTGGCCGAGCCAGGCGGCGATGGCCTTGTGGTCGACGTCGGCGTCTTTCAGGTAAATCTCGATGTCCGGTTGGCGCATGGATGTCCTCACTGCGGGTCTGAAAAATCCATTCGCGGATTTAGCCGGCCCCGGGCCTTTGCCCGAGACCAAAAGTTATTGAAGAACGAAATAATCGTAGCGCATCGACACGGTGGTCTCGAACGGCTCGGCCTGCTCGATCACCGCCGCACGACGCTCGGCACTGGCACGCCAGCCGTGAGGCGTCATCGCCAACAGGTTGGCGCGGTCCTCGGGCTTGTCCAGGGTCAGCTTGAATTCCAGGGTTTCGCTGTGCGCCAAAACCATGCCTTCCGGCACCAGGGCCAGGTGCTTGTCGTCGGTGTACTCGCGCACTTCGTCGTACAGGCGTTCGCGCAATTCCATCAGATGGCCACGGGTCGGGCCGACTTTCATCAGCCCGCCGCCGACGCTGAGCAGACGCTTGGCTTCCTCCCAATCCAACGGACTGAAGACGCTGGCGAGAAATTGGCAACTGCCTGAGGCCAATGGCACGCGGGCCATGCTGGCGATCAACCAGGTAATCGCCGGGTTGCGCTTGCAGGCGCGTTTGACCGCTTCGCGCGAAATGTCCAGCGCGTAGCCATCCGCATTGGGCAAAGCCTCGGCGATTTGCGCGGTGTAGTAACCCTCGCCACAACCGATGTCGACCCAGCGCTGCGGCGCATAACTCGCCGCCAATTCAGCCAGACGCCTGGCGACTGGCGCGTAGTGCCCGGCGTTGAGGAAATCACGCCGCGCCTCGACCATCGCTTGATTGTCGCCCGGGTCGCGGCTGTTCTTGTGCTGCACCGGCAACAGGTTCAGATAACCCTGACGCGCACGGTCAAACCGATGCCCGGCGGGGCAGACCACGCCGTTGTCGACCGCGTTGAGCGGCTCACTGCAGATCGGGCACGCGAGCATCAGGCGAGCAACTTGATCAGGGTCTGGTAATAGATTTCGGTCAGCACGTCGAGATCGGCTGCCAGCACGCGCTCGTTGACCTGGTGAATGGTCGCGTTGACCGGGCCCAGTTCAACCACTTGCGTGCCCATGGTCGCGATGAAGCGGCCATCGGAGGTGCCGCCGCTGGTCGACGCCTTGGTCTCGCGACCGGTGATGTCCTTGATGCTCGACGACACCGCATCAAGCAGCGCGCCCGGTTCGGTGAGGAATGGCAGGCCGGACAGCGCCCAGTCTATGTGCCAGTCCAGACCATGCTTGTCGAGGATGTCGGCAACGCGTTTCTGCAGGCCTTCGACGGTCGATTCGGTGGAGAAACGGAAGTTGAACACCGCCACCAGATCACCCGGGATCACGTTGGTCGCGCCGGTGCCGGAGTTGACGTTGGAAATCTGGAAACTGGTCGGCGGGAAGAAATCGTTGCCGTGGTCCCAGTGCTCGGCGGCAAGTTCGGCCAGCGCCGGAGCGGCGAGGTGGATCGGGTTCTTCGCCAGATGCGGGTAGGCCACGTGGCCCTGCACGCCTTTGACCGTGAGCTTGGCGCCGAGGGAGCCGCGACGGCCGTTTTTCACCACATCGCCGACCAAGGTGGTGCTCGACGGCTCGCCAACGATGCACCAGTCCAGACGCTCGTTGCGCGCGACCAGACGTTCGACCACTGCCTTGGTGCCGTGATGCGCCGGGCCTTCTTCGTCGCTGGTGATCAGGAAAGCGACCTTGCCTTTATGGTTCGGATAGTCGGCGACGAAACGTTCAGCGGCGACGGTCATCGATGCCAGGCTGCCTTTCATGTCTGCCGCGCCACGGCCGCAGAGCATGCCATGTTCGTCGATCACGGCATTGAACGGATCGATCTGCCATGCGGTAACCGGACCGGTCGGCACCACGTCGGTGTGGCCGGCGAAGCACAGCACCGGGCCGTCGTTGTTGCCATGAGTGGCCCAGAAGTTATCCACATCTTCGATGCGCATCGGCTCCAGGGTGAAACCGGCATCGCCCAGGCGCTGCATCATCTGCTTCTGGCAGTCGGCATCGATTGGGGTCACGGAAGGACGGCGGATCAGGTCGATGGCCAGTTGAAGGGTCGGCGATAGGTCGGCGTGGGCCGTCATGGAAAACTCCGGGATCATGGGGTGTGAGCTTGGGCTTCTAATGTGGGAGCGAGCCTGCTCGCGAAAGCGGTCTACCAGGCACCTTAAAGGTTGAATGTTACAACGCCTTCGCGAGCAGGCTCGCTCCCACAAGGGATAGGGGTGGTCAGTCAGACCGGTTATCACGCCAAGCCCCGCAAAATGGCGGTTATCTTAAAGCAAAACGGCGACCATTGGCCGCCGTTTAGTGCTGCGTTGCGGATTTAGACGACCGGTGCCGGCTCAGCCTTGGCCACAGGTTTGGGCAGCGACGACAGGAACGCCATGATCAGCGCCGCCAGATACGGCAGCGACTGCACCAGCAGCATGGTCACCCAGAAGCGCATGTCATTGCTCGGAATGCCCTGCACGAGGAAAATTCCCAGCGCCGCGCCCCACAGCAACAGCATGATGAACAGCTCCTCGCGAGCCTCGCTGATCGCCACCCAGAAACCGTGGTTGTCAGCGTTTTTCGGCGTGCGGAAGAACGGAATGCTGCTGGTGAAGAAACCGTACAGCACCGCTTTGGCGATGGTGTGCGACAACGCCAGCCCGGCCAGCGCCGCGCAGAACGCATCTTTCAGATTTACGCCGACGGCGCGGCGGTAGAGGAAGATGATCTTGCCGACCTTGAACACGAACAGCGCCAGTGGCGGGATTGCGAAAATCAGCAGCGGCGGATCGACCCGTTGCGGCACGATGATCATCGCCGCCGACCACAACAGCGCGCCAACGGTGAAGAAGATGTTCATGCCATCGGCGACCCACGGCAGCCAACCGGCGAGGAAGTGATAACGCTGACCGCGAGTCAGTTCGGTGTCCTTGCCGCGCAGCAGGCTGCGGGTGTGGCGCTTGATGATCTGGATCGCGCCATAGGCCCAGCGGAAACGCTGTTTCTTGAAGTCGATAAACGTATCCGGCATCAGACCCTTGCCATAGCTGTCGTGGTAATACGCCGCCGACAGGCCTTTTTCGAACACGCGCAAACCGAGTTCGGCGTCTTCACAGATGCACCAGTCAGCCCAGCCCAATTCTTCCAGCACCGAGCGGCGGGTCATGGTCATGGTGCCGTGCTGAATGATCGCGTCACGGTCGTTGCGGGTGACCATGCCGATATGGAAGAAGCCCTTGTATTCGGCGTAGCAGAGCTTCTTGAAGGTGCTTTCGTTCTGGTCGCGATAATCCTGCGGTGACTGCACCACGGCGATTTTCGGGTCGGCGAAGTGCGGCACCATGTGCTTGAGCCAGTTCGGGTGCACGCAGTAATCGGAGTCGATCACCGCAATGACCTCGGCATCCTTGGCGGTGTGCGGGATCAGGTAATTCAGCGCGCCGCCCTTGAAACCGGCCAGCGGCGAAACGTGGAAGAACTTGAAGCGCGGGCCGAGGGTTGCGCAGTAATCGCGCACCGGTTCCCACACCGCCGGGTCCTTGGTGTTGTTGTCGATGATCAGGACTTCGAAATCCGGATAATCGAGCGCGGCCAAGGCATCGAGGGTCTGTTTGACCATCTCTGGCGGCTCGTTGTAGCAGGGCACGTGGATCGACACTTTCGGTCGGTAATCGGAATCGCCCAGCACCGGCAGGAATTCCCGACGGCGCTTGTGAATCCACACCGCTTCGGCCAGTTCATGGGCTTCGGTGAGCAGGACGATGAATACCCCGAGCGCACCGAGCGCCAAGAGGAATCCGACCGTGAGGCTGAACCACGTGCTGTATTGCTGGCTGTAGTCGTAACCGATGTACACCAGCACCGAACCGCAGAGGAACGCGATAAACGTCAGGAACGTGCGACCGCGCTGGCGCAGCGCCGAGCCGTCGATCATCAGCAGGGTCAGCGACAGCAGCGCCAGCACCACCGAGCCGATGGCCAGCACGCGCCATTGCGGAATCGCCACCACCGGGCCTTCGAAATTGAATTTCTGCTGGCGAGCGGCGTTGAACACGCCCCAGTAGGCGCCGACCGAACCTTCATCGCTGGCCTTCCACGGCTGGTCGAACGCTTCGATCACGAAGTAGTTGAAGCCTTGGCGATTGAGCTTGTTGACCAGTGTGCGCAGGTAAATCGCCTGATCTGCCGGCGAGGCATCGGCGCCACCGCGCATGCGACCATTGCTCGGCCAGCCGACCTCGGAGAGCAGCAGCGGTTTTTTCGGAAACAGTTTCTTCAGATCGCGGGCGCGGTCGAAGACGAACTGGCCGGCCTTGTTCACCGGAATGAATTCCCAGTAGGGCAGGACGTGGGCGGCGATCAAATCCACGTGCTTGGCCAGTTGTGGGTATTTCTCCCAGATATGCCATTGCTCGGAGGTGGTCACCGGTACTTTGACCGCAGCGCGCACCCGATCCAGCAGAACGATCAGGGCTTCCGGGGTGATCTCTTCGCGAAACAGCGCCTCGTTGCCGACCACCACGCGCACGACGCTTCTGGAGGTGTTGGCCAGCTCGACGGCTTTGGTGATTTCCCGTTCGTTGCGTTCCTGGTCCGGGCTGATCCAGATGCCGAGGGTGACACGCAGGCCGAATTCCTCCGCCAGTTTCGGGATGTCTCCCAGCGAACCGTCCACCGAATAGATACGAATGTTGTCGGTCAGCTTGCTCATGATTTCCAGGTCACGGCGCATTTCGTCGTCAGACGGATACTGATCCTTCTGTGGGAATTGCCCCTGCTGAAATGGCGAATACGAGAAGCCGGAGATTTGCTGCGGCCAGTTCGGCGCCGTGACCGGGCGATTGACCAGCGCCCAGAAACCGGTGAACAAGGCAGCGATGGCCAGCACCACCACCAGGTTGAGTCCAAATTTACGCGATGACATAGCTGTTTCGGGTTCCAAAGGCTGTGGAACGAAGGATCGGTCGGATAGACGCCCGAGGGGCGCGCATCCTACACCGGCGGTTAACCAGCCGTACAACTGACGGGAAAATGCCTGACATTGGGCAGCCGTCTCTGACTTAAGTTCTTACACTTGTCGCTTGCAGCTTAAAACTTGTCGCTGCGTAGCCCTATAATGCGCGCCGGTTTTTGGGGTAATGGTCATGAGTACAGAAGATCCGCGGTTTGCAGGCATCGCCCGTTTGTATGGCATCGAGGGCCTGGAACGCTTGCGCGCCGCCCATGTGGCGATCGTCGGCGTTGGTGGCGTCGGTTCCTGGGCGGCGGAAGCCATGGCCCGTTGCGGGGTTGGCGAGATATCGCTGTTCGACCTCGACGACGTCTGCGTCAGCAATGCCAACCGCCAGTTGCATGCGCTGGACAGCACCGTCGGCAAACCCAAGGTCGAGGTGATGGCCGAGCGTCTGCGCGGGATCAATCCCGATTGCACGGTGCACGCCGTGGCCGATTTCGTTACCCGCGACACCATGGCCGAATACATCACGCCGAACATCGACTGCGTGATCGACTGCATCGATGCGGTCAATGCCAAAGCGGCGCTGATCGCCTGGTGCAAACGCCGCAAGATCCAGATCATCACCACCGGCGGCGCGGGCGGGCAGATCGATCCGACGCTGATTCAGGTCTGCGACTTGAACCGTACCTTTAACGATCCGCTGGCCTCGAAAGTCCGTTCGACGTTGCGCCGGGACTACGGCTTTTCCCGCACCGTGACCCGCCACTACAGCGTGCCGTGTGTGTTTTCCACCGAACAGCTGCGCTACCCGAAACCGGACGGCAGCATTTGTCTGCAGAAGAGTTTTGTCGGCGACGGCGTGAAGCTCGACTGCGCCGGCGGGTTTGGCGCGGTGATGATGGTCACGGCGACGTTTGGCATGGTCGCGGCGACCAAGGCTGTGGACAAGATTGTCGCTGGTGTTCGGCGCCCGGCGGACCGGGTCAAACCTCAGATTTGATGCTGGGGCTTTGATCGTTCCCACGCTCCGCGTGGTAATGCAGCCCGGGACGCTCCGCGTCCCATCCAGAGCCGAACGCGGAGCGTCCGTTGAGGCGTTCCCACGCAGAGCGTGGGAACGATCAGTCAGCGAGCCAACTCATTCATCCGCTGAAGCACGGCATTGAGGCCATTGCTGCGCGATGGCGATAGCTGGCGGGACAGGCCGAGCTGATTAAACCAATCCGGCAAATCGATTTGCTTTATATCAGCCGCCGACAAGCCGTTAACCCGCAACAGCAGCAACGCCACCAACCCGCGAATCATCCGCGCATCGCTGCTTGCCTTGAACTGCCAGTGTCCGTCGCGCAACTCACCGACCAGCCACACCTGACTCTCACAGCCATGCACCCGGTTGGCCTCGCACTTTTGCGCGTCATCCAGCGCCGGCAGACGATCACCAAACTGCATCAGCAACCGCGCCCGCTGTTCCCAGCCAGCCGCGTTCTGAAAGATCTGCAGCGCCTCAGCCGCTTCAACCGGCAGGCTCATCGCAACATCTCCAGCGCCTGATCCAGCGCCTCGAAAAAGCGCTCCAGATCTTCCGAGTCGTTATACAGCGCCAGCGACACGCGAATTGCGCCGGCCAGTTCGAAGCTTTTCATCAGCGGCATGGCGCAGTGATGCCCCGCACGCACGGCGATGCCTTGTTCGGTCAGCAGATGCGCCAGATCAGCGTTGTGCACGCCTTCGACGACAAAACTGGCCAGCGCCAGTTGCGGCTTGCCGAGCAGGCGAATGCCATTGCGGGCGGCGAGGCCGCGCAGCAGATAGTCGTGCAGTGCCGCTTCATGGGCAGATACGGCGTCCTGATCCAAACCGGCCAAGTAGTCGAGGGTCGCTCCGAGGCCGATGACGCTGGCGATCGGCGGTGTGCCTGCCTCGAACCCCAACGGCGCCGGGCGGAAGCGCGAATCCTGATAGTTGGCGTCGAGCACCATCTCGCCGCCGAACTGCCAATGCTGCAATTGCTCCAGCGCAGCGTTGCGCCCGAACAGCACGCCCAGACCATCGGGGCCGTAGAGCTTGTGGCTGGAAAACACATAGAAGTCGCAACCCAGCGCCTGTACATCATGCCGGCCGTGCACCACACCTTGCGCGCCATCGACTACCGTGAGCGCGTTCTGCGCCTTGGCCATGCCCAGCAAAGCGGTCAGTGGCTGACAGGCGCCGAGCACATTGGACAACTGGCTGACCGCCAACAAACGCGTGCGCGGGCCGATCAGATGCACGGCAGCGCCGAGGTCGATCAGGCCGTCGGCATCCAGCGGCAGGATCACCAGTTTCAGCTGACGGCGTTGCGCCAGTTGCTGCCACGGCAGCAGGTTGGCGTGATGCTCCAGGGCGCTGATGACAATCTCATCGCCCGGCTGAAACAGAGGCTCCAGACCATAAGCCAGCAGATTCAGCGCGCTGGTGGCGCCGTGGGTGAAGATGATTTGCCCGCTGTCACCGGCATTCAGCCATTGGCCAACCTTGCGCCGACTGTCTTCGAACGCTTGCGTCGCGTGGGCGCCGGGCAGGTGTTGCGCACGATGCACATTGGCCGCGCCGTTGGCGTAGTAATGCGTCAGTGCGTCGAGCAGGGCTTGTGGTTTTTGCGTGGTGGCGGCGCTGTCCAGATAGGTCTGGTCTTGCCGTTGCAGAGCGGCGATAGCCGGGAAATCGGCGCGCCAGGGGGAGGGGATCATCATGGGTTCAGCCCTGTGAAATTGGGCGGGATGTACGCCAAACCTTGTGGGAACGAGCTTGCTCGCGAAAGCGTTCTTGATTACGCCAAAAGCTTCGCGAGCAGGCTCGCTCCCACAGGAGGTCGATGTGCTGCTTAGTTGTGAGCGTGCAGCGCTTCGTTCAGTTCGATCGCCGATTTGTGGGTCTTGCATTCCACAGCACCGGTTTCCGAATTGCGACGGAACAGCAGATCAGTCTGACCGGCCAGCTCACGTGCTTTCACAACCTTGACCAGATTGTTGTGCTCGTCCAGCAGCGCAACCTTGGTGCCAGCGGTCACGTACAGGCCCGACTCCACAGTATTGCGGTCGCCTAGCGGAATGCCGATACCGGCGTTGGCGCCGATCAGGCAGCCTTCGCCGACCTTGATCACGATGTTGCCACCGCCCGACAGGGTGCCCATGGTCGAGCAACCGCCGCCCAGGTCCGAACCCTTGCCGACGAAGACGCCAGCGGAAACGCGGCCTTCGATCATGCCCGGGCCTTCGGTGCCGGCGTTGAAGTTGATGAAACCTTCGTGCATCACGGTGGTGCCTTCGCCGACATAGGCGCCCAGACGCAGACGTGCAGCATCAGCGATACGCACGCCGGCCGGTACCACGTAGTCGGTCATTTTCGGGAACTTGTCCACCGAGAACACTTCCAGCAGCTCGCCGCGCAGGCGTGCTTCGAGTTGCATTTCTGCCAGTTCGCTCAGGTCGATCGCGCCCTGGCTGGTCCACGCCACGTTCGGCAGCAGCGGGAAGATACCGGCCAGGCTCACGCCGTGCGGCTTGACCAGACGGTGCGAGAGCAGATGCAGCTTGAGGTAGGCCTCAGGCGTGGAGGTCAGTTGCGCGTCTTCGGCCAGCAGCGTGGCGACCAGCGGCTTGTGGCTTTCAGCCAGGCGGGTCAGCAGCTTGCCTTGCACGGCGTCGATGCCTTTCACGGCTTCAGCCAGTTGCGCAGCCTGGGCGGTGGTGAAGGTGATGGCCTGGTTGCCTTCGGTGTAACCGAGGATCGGCGCAACAGCCGCGACCAGTTCGGCCGAAGGGTTGAGCAGTGGCTGTGCGTAGAACACTTCCAGCCATGCGCCTTGACGGTTCTGGGTGCCGACACCAAAAGCGATGCTGAACAGGGAATTGGACATGTGAATACCTCTACAAAGAGTGACGGGCTGCTTACTTCAGAGCAGCCGCGTAGATATCTGGCTTGAAGCCAATCAGGGTTCGGTCACCGAGATCGAGCACCGGGCGCTTGATCATCGAGGGTTGTGCGAGCATCAGTTCGATGGCTTTCGCCTGGTCGAGATCGGCTTTGCGTTCGTCGTCGAGTTTGCGAAAGGTCGTGCCGGCGCGGTTCAACACGGTTTGCCAGCCGTGCTCGTCGCACCATTGGGTCAGGTGCTCACGGTCAATGCCGGCGGTCTTGTAATCGTGAAAGTCATAGCTGACAGCGTGTTCATCGAGCCAGGTGCGCGCCTTTTTCATGGTGTCGCAGGCTTTGATGCCGAAAAGGTGCAACGTTTTACTTGAAACGGCCAAGGAATCGCCCCCTTTACAGGTGCTGGAAAAAAATGGTGACGGATTATGCCATGACCGGACGGTTTCGCGGCGCCTCAGGTCGATTTGGCAATGCAAAACCCCTGTAGGAGCTGACGAGTGAAACGAGGCTGCGATCTTTTGATCTTGTTTTCAAAGATCAAAAGATCGCAGCGTTCCGCAGCTCCTACAAAAGCGAGGGCTGCGACGTATGTGCAACGGTCAGCCACAGCCTAAGGCGCTAATATGGCAGTTCAACGCTGTCGATCGCCTGAGATTCTGGTTTTATGCAAACTGCTTACACCGTCCTCATCCTGCTGATGCTGGTCAGCGTCTCGCGACTGGTCGGGCGGGTCATCCCGCTGCCGTTGCCGCTGGTGCAAATTGCTGCCGGTGCCTTGCTCGCCTGGCCGACGCTTGGCCTGCACGTCGCCCTCGATCCCGAATTGTTCCTGTTTCTGTTCCTGCCGCCGCTGCTGTTTTCCGATGGCTGGCGCATGCCTAAACGCGCCTTCTGGCAATTGCGCGGACCGATCCTGACCCTGGCCGTCGGCCTTGTTCTGTTTACCGTGGTCGGCGCCGGTTATTTCATTCATTGGCTATTGCCAACGATTCCGTTGCCGGTGGCCTTTGCCCTGGCAGCGGTTTTGTCGCCAACGGACGCCGTGGCGGTTTCAGCGATTTCGCAGAACCGTCTCCCGACGCCGCTGATGCACATCCTTCAGGGCGAGGCGCTGATGAATGACGCCTCAGGCCTGGTGACCTTCAAGTTCGCCCTCGCTGCAGCGGTCACGGGGGTGTTCTCGTTGACCAATGCCAGTCTGACCTTCGTCGCGGTGGCGCTCGGTGGCCTGGCGGTCGGTGTAGCGTTGAGCTGGCTGGTCGGACGCCTGCGCGCGTGGATGATCGCCCGTGGCTGGGACGATCCGGCCACGCATGTGGTGTTCATGTTGCTGCTGCCGTTCGCCGCTTATGTACTGGCCGAACGTTTGGGCGCTTCAGGGATTCTCTCGGCGGTGGCAGCGGGGATGATGCAGAGCTGGCTCGATCTGCTGCCACGCCAGACCAGCACGCGACTGCTCAACCGCAGCGTTTGGGCGCTGCTCGAATTTGCGTTCAATGGCTTGATCTTCCTGCTGCTTGGCCTGCAATTGCCAGACATCATCAAGGCGGTGGTCAGCCATGAGCCGACGCTGTGGCCGACGCTGTTCTATCGCTGCCTCGATGTGTTGGCGATCTTCGTCGCCCTGGTGCTGCTGCGGTTCATCTGGGTGCAGAGCATCTGGCGCTTGTCGGTGTTGCTGCGCCGACTGCGCGGCAAGGGTGAGCTGACGCAAGTGCCGACGGCGCGTTCATGCTGGTTGCTGACGGTGGGCGGTGTGCGCGGGGCGGTGACGCTGGCGGGCGTGATGTCGGTACCGATGCTGATCGGCGCCGAGGCTTTTCCTGAGCGCGACTTGCTGATTTTCATCGCGGCCGGGGTGATTCTGCTGTCGCTGGTCTCGGCCTGTATCGCGCTGCCCTTGCTGCTGCGCGGCATCGACAAAAGTCCTGACGACAAGCGTCGCCAGGAAGTGCGCGACGCTTGGCGCAAAACTGCCGAAGCGGCGATTCACTCGCTGGAAAGCGAAGAGGTGGTCCCACAGGATGCCGCTCAAGCGGCGCTGGC
Source organism: Pseudomonas sp. Sample_11 (assembly GCF_004307505.1). Classification (NCBI taxonomy): domain Bacteria; kingdom Pseudomonadati; phylum Pseudomonadota; class Gammaproteobacteria; order Pseudomonadales; family Pseudomonadaceae; genus Pseudomonas; species Pseudomonas sp. Sample_11. The sequence continues at coordinate 14,238 of NZ_RCOD01000032.1, read as the reverse complement.
AGCAGAGCTCAAGGCGCGGATCATGTCCGAATATCGCCATCAACTTGATGTGTTCAATGATTCCGCCGAAGCCCAGGCGCTGGCATTCCAGATGGATCTGCTTGAACGGCGTTTGCGCTTGAAAGCGCTGCGCGCGCAACGTCTGGAACTCTACAGCCTCAGTCGTCAGCACCAGATCGGTGATGACGTGTTGCGAGAAGTGCTGGGGGAACTGGATTTGAGCGAGGCCAATCTGGGGCAGGTCAAATAACCGCTTGAGCGCTTGCAGCAGGGGGCTGCCGCAAGCGCTCCGCGATCACTTCTGGCGGGTGATGAAGTCGCGAATCCGTTCGGCGGCTTCGACGCATTCCGCCAGCGGCGCAACCAGCGCCATGCGCACACGGCCGGCGCCAGGATTGACGCCATCGACATCGCGAGACAGGTACGAGCCCGGCACCACGGTCACATGCTCCTGCTCGAACAGATCACGGCAGAACGCCGCATCATCGCCCTGCACATTCGGCCACAGATAGAAGCTGCCGTCCGGGCGCTGTACGTCCATGACCGGGCTGAGAATGTTCAGCACCGCATCGAACTTCTCGCGGTACAGCGCACGGTTGGCGCGCACATGCACTTCGTCATTCCACGCGGCAACGCTGGCCAGTTGAGTCTGTACCGGCATCGCGCAGCCGTGGTAAGTGCGATAGAGCAGGAAACCCTTGAGGATGTCGGCATCGCCGGCAACGAAGCCTGAACGCAGGCCCGGCAGGTTGGAGCGCTTGGACAGGCTGTGAAAGACCACGCAGCGCTTGAAGTCATTGCGGCCCAGTTCGACGCAGGCGCTGAGCAGGCCCGGCGGCGGGGTTTGTTCGTCGAAGTACAGTTCGCTGTAGCACTCGTCGGCGGCAATGACGAAGTCGTACTGATCAGCCAGGGCGATCAACTTCTTCAGAGTCTCGACCGGAATCAGCGCGCCGGTCGGATTGCCCGGCGAGCACAGGAACAGAATCTGGCAGCGCTGCCAGATCTCCGGCGCTACTGCGTCGAAGTCCGGGTTGAAGCCGTTTTCATCCAGGCATGGCAGGTAATGCGGCTTGGCCCCGGCGAGGAACGCGGCGCCTTCGTAGATCTGATAGAACGGGTTCGGGCTGACCACCAGCGCATCGTCGCCATGGTTGACCACGGTCTGGGTGAAGGCGAACAGCGCTTCACGGGTGCCGTTGACCGGTAGCACATTGCGCGCCGGATCGATCCAGCCGTTCGGCACGCCAAAACGACGCTCGCACCAGCCGGCGATGGCTTCGCGCAGGGCCGGGATGCCGAGGGTGGTCGGGTACACCGCCATCTGATCCAGACTGTTCGCCAGCGCTTCGGCGACAAAACTCGGCGAACGGTGTTTCGGCTCGCCGATCGACAGGGCGATCGGGCGCTTGTCCGGGTTCGGCGTAACGCTGCCGAGCAGGGCGCGGAGCTTTTCGAACGGGTACGGCTGGAGCTGGTTCAGAGCGTTGTTCATGGGGGCCTCTTTTAAATGCTCAAGAGCTTTCTGTGGCGAGGGGATTTATCCCCGTTGGGCTGCGCAGCGGCCGCAAAACCATTCACTGCGGTTCAACTGAATGTCCGCATACACAGGTTTTACGACTGCTTCGCAGCCGAACGGGGATAAATCCCCTCGCCACAGGGGATTGTATGTACCGGAGGAAGGCATGGGCTGCATTCACACGGATAAACGGGTGATTCAGATACTGATCCGCGAAAGTTTGATATCCGGTTCCTGATTGACGCTCAGCTGTTCGACGATCGCATCCTGCAGACGGCTGCACAGCAGCGGATCGGACAGCGGCTGGTTGTGCGCGTCGGTGATGAAGAACACGTCTTCCACGCGCTCGCCCAGGGTCGCAATCTTGGCGTTCTGCAGCGACAGGTCGAACTCGAGGAAAATCCCCCCGACCCGCGCCAGCAGGCCCGGCCGGTCAGGCGCCGTCAGTTCCAGCACGGTCACCGGACGCTGGGCGTCGTTGTGAATGGTGACCTGCGGCGCAAAGGCGAAATGCTTGAGCTGGCGAGGCACCCTGCGCTGGATGATCGTCGGGTAGTCGTCCGGGTTGCGCAGCGCTTCGGTCAGGCCTTCACGGATCTGCTTGATCCGCGCGGGGTTGTCGCCGATCGATTCGCCTTCGTTGTCGAGCACGATGTAGGTGTCGAGAGTGAACTGGCTGCTCGAGGTGATGACCCGGGCGTCGTGAATGTTCAGGTTGAGCTGGTCCATCGCCGCCACGGTCACGGCGAAGAAATCGTGCTGGTCCGGTGCATAAATGAAGATCTGCGTGCCGCCCTCGAACTCGCGCTGGGTGGTTTCCTTGATCAGCACCAGCGGCCCGCCATCAACCGGTTGCTGCAGGATCGCATCGCTGTGCCAGGCTACATCGCCGGCGGTGTGGCGCAGGAAATAATCATCGCCCAATTGCGCCCACAGTTGCTCGACATCGTCCGGGTCGGTGCCGCCGCGCACCAGGATGTCCAGCGCGGCACTTTGCGTCTGGCGGATCTGTTCTTCGCGATCCACCGGGTTTTCCAGACCCCGGCGCAGGGCGCGCTTGGTCTCGGTATAAAGCTGGCGCAACAGGCTGGCGCGCCATGAGTTCCACAGCGTCGGGTTGGTCGCATTGATGTCGGCCACGGTCAGCACGTAGAGGTAGTCGAGGCGGGTTTCGTCGCCGACCGCCTGGGCGAAATCGTGGATCACCTGCGGGTCCGACAGATCCTTGCGCTGCGCAGTGGTGGACATCACCAAATGGTTCTGCACCAGCCAGACGATCAGTCGGCTGTCCCATACCGGCAACTGGTGACGCTGGCAGAACGCCTCGGCATCGACCGCGCCGATCTCCGAGTGATCGCCATGCCGGCCCTTGCCGATGTCGTGATACAGACCGGCCATGTAGATCAGCTCAGGTTTGGGCAGCTTGGCCATGAGCTTGGCGGCCAGCGGAAATTTCTCCGAGACCTGGGTGTACTGCAGTTTGCGCAGGTGCTTGATCAGATTCAGCGTGTGCGCATCGACCGTATAGATGTGGAAGAGGTCGTGCTGCATCTGCCCGACGATAAAACCGAACTCCGGCAGATAACGGCCGAGAATGCCGTAACGGTTCATCCGCCGCAGATTGCGGTGGATGCCGATCTTGCACTTGAACAGCTCGATGAACAGGCTGGTGTTGCGGATATCGTTGCGGAAGTTGTCATCTATCAGGTGCCGATGTTCGCGCAGCAGACGAATGGTGTCGGCGCGCACGCCTTTGATTTCCGGCTGTTGGGCCATCAGCACGAAAATTTCCAGCATGGCGAACGGCGTGCGGCGGAACACATTGTCATTGCGCGCTTCGATGTAACCGTCATGCAGCTGGAAGCGTGAATTGATCGGTTGCGGCGGCGCCTCGTCTTCCGGAGCGAGGATGACTTCCTCGAAGTGCTGGATGATCAGATCGCTCAGTTGGGCGATGCTCATCACCGTGCGGAAATACTGCTGCATGAAGTTTTCGACCGCCTGTTTGGCGTCGTCTCCTTCAAAGCCGAGCAGGCCGGCAATGGTGCGTTGATGATCGAACAGCAAGCGGTCTTCCGAGCGGCCGGCGAGCATGTGCAGGGCGTAGCGCACTTTCCAGAGGAATTCCTGGGAGGAGGCGAGCAGGGCGTTTTCGCTTTCGACCAGAAAGCCTTCGCCAGCGAGGGCGCGCAGGTTCAGGGTGCCGTACTGACGGCGGGCGACCCAGAGGATCGTCTGAATATCGCGCAGGCCACCGGGCGAGCCTTTAACGTTCGGTTCGAGGTTGTACTCGGTGTCGTTGTATTTGTGGTGACGTGCTTTCTGTTCTGCACGCTTGGCCAGGAAGAACTCCTTGGCCGGCCACATGTGCGCGGTGCTGGTGACGTCGAGCATGCGCTGGCGCAGACGCTCGGGGCCGCAGATGGTGCGGCTTTCCATCAGGTTGGTGACCACCGTCAGGTCGGCGCGGGCCTCTTCGGCACACTCATCGACCGAGCGCACGCTCTGGCCGACTTCCAGACCGATGTCCCACAACAGCGTCAGAAAACGCTCGATGGAGTCGCGGAAAACTTCGTGGTCAGCGCTGTCGAGCAGGATCAGCAGATCAATGTCGGAATAGGGATGCAGCTCGCCGCGACCGTAGCCGCCTACCGCCACCAGAGCGATGTCGGCGTCTTCGCTCCAGTTGAACTGCTCCCAGGCCTTTTGCAGGATATTGTCGACAAACCAGGCGCGGTCTTCGATCAGGCGGCGGATGTCGCGGCCCTTGCGAAAACGCGTGTCGAGAACCTCGCGGGCCTGGCGGATCGCCTTCTTGAACGCCGCGATGGGACTCGCTTTGAGGGCCAGTTCAGCCTGGAACTGGCCGCGGTCGAAGAGTTCGGGATCCACCTGCGGCATCGATTGGCTTTCCTTCTATAGGCTGGGAGCGTTCTGGGTGTCAGGCCGAGATACGCGGGATGGTGTCATCGCTGCGCAAAGTGAAAATCTCGTAGCCGGTGTCGGTGACCAGCAGGGTGTGTTCCCACTGGGCCGAGAGCTTGCGGTCCTTGGTGATCGCGGTCCAGCCGTCGCCGAGAACCTTGGTGTCGGCCTTGCCCTGGTTGATCATCGGCTCGATGGTGAAGGTCATGCCTGCCTTCAGTTCCATGCCAGTGCCGGCGCGACCGTAGTGCAGGATCTGCGGCTCTTCGTGGAAGACCTTGCCGATGCCGTGGCCGCAGAACTCGCGCACCACCGAGAAACCGTTCTTTTCCGCGTGCTTCTGGATCACTTCACCGATGTCGCCGAGGCGGCAGCCAGGTTTGACGATCTCGATGGCCTTGTACATGCATTCCTGGGTGACCTGCGACAGGCGCTCGGCCCAGACCGGTACCTCGCCGACGTGGAACATGCGGCTGGTATCGCCGTGGTAGCCGTCCTTGATCACCGTGACGTCGATGTTCAGGGTGTCGCCGTTTTTCAGCGGTTTGTCGTTCGGAATGCCGTGGCAGACCACATGGTTGATCGAAGTGCAGATCGACTTCGGGTAGCCCTTGTAGTTGAGCGGGGCAGGGATGGCCTGCTGCACGTTGACGATGTAGTCGTGGCAGATCTGGTTGAGCTGATCAGTGGTCACGCCCGGTTTGACATGTTCGGCAATCATTTCCAGCACATCGGCGGCCAGTTTGCCGGCGACACGCATGCCAGCGATGTCCTCGGGGGTTTTGAGGTTGACGGTCATACAGGCTCTCTCTGCGCTCGGCGGCGCTTACGGATACGAATTGGGTGGCAAGCGTACATTTTGCGACCCTGAAAAACGCGATTCTACCAGACGAGAGGCGCAAATCCGCGCCTCCATGTCTGGCTTGTGTCTATACAATGGTGCCCATCGAGCCGATTCCAAGGGGGCTGCGCCCATGTCCTTGGTGCGAATAAAGATTCCGGGTTCCGTTTCTGCGCACCCTGTGGTATAAAATGCGCCGCTTTCCGGGGATGCCCCGAAAAGCTTAAATCCACACACGTGTCGACACGATGACCTGGGTGCCTTGGGCTTTATGCCTCTGGTTGGTCATTGGGATACGTGGAGGCCAAACCCGACTTATCAAGGAACTATCATGTCCCAAGTCAACATGCGCGATATGCTGAAGGCCGGTGTGCACTTCGGTCACCAAACCCGTTACTGGAATCCGAAAATGGGCAAGTACATTTTCGGCGCGCGTAACAAGATTCACATCATCAACCTTGAAAAAACCCTGCCAATGTTCAACGAAGCTCTGACTTTCGTAGAGCGTCTGGCCCAGGGCAAAAACAAGATTCTGTTCGTCGGCACCAAGCGTTCCGCTGGCAAGATCGTTGCTGAAGAAGCAGCACGTTGCGGCTCGCCGTACGTCGATCACCGCTGGTTGGGCGGCATGCTGACCAACTTCAAGACCATTCGTGCTTCCATCAAGCGTCTGCGTGACCTTGAAGTTCAAGCCGAAGACGGTACTTTCGCCAAGCTGACCAAGAAAGAAGCGCTGATGCGCTCCCGTGATCTTGAGAAGCTGGATCGTTCGCTGGGCGGCATCAAGGACATGGGCGGTCTGCCAGACGCACTGTTCGTGATCGACGTTGACCACGAGCGCATCGCGATCACCGAAGCCAACAAGCTGGGCATCCCGGTCATCGGCGTTGTCGATACCAACAGCAGCCCGGAAGGCGTTGACTACATCATCCCAGGCAACGATGACGCCATCCGCGCTATCCAGCTGTACATGGGTTCGATGGCTGACGCAGTTATCCGCGGCCGCAACAACGTTGCTGGCGGTACTGTAGAATTCGCAGCTGAAGAAACTCAGGCTGCAGCTGAGTAATCGACGCCCCTGGCGTTGACTCAGTAAGCAAAAAGGGGGCTTGGCCCCCTTTTTGCCACCTCGAAAACCATTTGTCGGCGCCCACGTCTGTATTTGTCATGTGCGGCAGCCAACATGGGTGGTTCGGGAAGAATTGAACGCCCGTTCGATCGGGTGGAATGGTTGAAAACCTATCCAAGAGGAATTTGAAAATGGCAGCAATTACTGCAGCGTTGGTCAAAGAACTGCGCGAGCGTACCGGCGAAGGCATGATGGATTGCAAGAAAGCCCTGGAAAAGGCTGACGGCGACATCGAAAAAGCCATTGATGACATGCGTGCTTCGGGCGCCATCAAGGCTGCGAAAAAAGCTGGCAACGTTGCCGCTGAAGGCGCAATCGCCATCAAGTCGAATGACAAGGCAGCCGTGCTGCTGGAAGTCAACTCGCAGACCGACTTCCTGGCCCTGCAAGACGACTTCAAGAACTTCGTTGCTGCCAGCGTAGAAAAAGCTTTCGACGAAAAACTGACCGACGCAGCTCCGCTGATCGCCGCTCAGGAATCGGCTCGTGAAGCGCTGGTTGCCAAAGTCGGCGAGAACGTCAACATCCGTCGTCTGGTACGCGTAGAAGGTGACGTTGTCGGCACTTACCTGCACGGTAACAAGATCGGTGTTGCTGTTGTCCTGAAAGGCGGTGACGTCGAGCTGGCCAAAGACATCGCTATGCACGTTGCTGCAAGCAACCCTGAGTTCCTGCTGCCTTCGCAAGTCTCCGACGAAGCGATCGAGCGTGAGAAAGCTGTGTTCCTGCAGCTGAACGAAGAAAAGATCAAAGGCAAGCCAGAAAACATTGTTGAGAACATGGTCAAGGGCCGTATCAGCAAGTTCCTGGCAGAAGCGAGCCTGGTCGAGCAGGCGTTCGTCAAGAACCCTGAAGTCAAGGTTGGCGAACTGGCCAAGAAAGCCGGTGCTGAAATCGTTTCCTTCACCTACTTCAAAGTAGGCGAAGGCATCGAGAAGCCGGTCGACAACTTCGCTGAAGAAGTTGCTGCCCAGCTGGCTGCCGCCAAGCAATAAGACGGTTTTCAACTGTCGCCCGAAAGAGGCTGCCCGCTAACGCGCGCAGCCTCTTTTCAGATGGGGTACCAATTTTTTATTTGGTTTCCACCCGGAACTGACTTACAAAGCCATGTTCCGATGGCGCTGCAGCAGCGCCAAGCTAGAGTGAACGCCAGCTGTAAACAGCTCGCAAAGAATTTTAAATACGCCGCAGGAGAGATTCGCAATGGCTCAGCAGGGCAGTGGTTATCAGGCTCGCTATAAACGCATTCTACTCAAGCTTAGCGGCGAGGCCCTGATGGGCTCGGAAGAGTTCGGGATCGATCCGAAGGTACTGGATCGCATGGCGCTGGAAGTCGGCCAACTGGTCGGCATCGGCGTGCAGGTCGGTCTGGTCATCGGCGGTGGCAACCTGTTCCGTGGCGAAGCCCTGAGCAAAGCCGGTATGGATCGGGTCACGGGCGACCACATGGGCATGCTGGCCACTGTGATGAACGCCCTGGCCATGCGCGATGCGCTGGAACGTGCCAATATCTCGGCCATCGTCATGTCGGCCATTTCCATGGTCGGTGTGACCGATCACTACGATCGCCGCAAAGCCATGCGTCACCTGAACTCCAAGGACGTCGTGATCTTCGCGGCCGGTACCGGCAATCCGTTCTTCACCACGGATTCGGCAGCCTGCCTGCGTGCAATCGAAATCGACGCCGACGTTGTGCTCAAGGCCACCAAGGTTGATGGCGTGTACACCGCAGACCCGTTCAAAGACCCGCATGCCGAGAAGTTCGATCATCTGACTTATGATGAAGTACTGGATCGCAAGCTGGGTGTAATGGATCTGACTGCTATCTGCCTGTGCCGCGATCACAAGATGCCGCTGCGCGTATTCAACATGAACAAGCCCGGCGCCCTGCTGAACATTGTGCACGGCGGCGCTGAAGGAACCCTGATCGAGGAAGTTCAACAATGATCAACGAAATCAAGAAAGACGCCCAAGAGCGTATGCAGAAGTCGGTTGAGTCCCTGGCTCACAACTTCGGCCGTATCCGCACCGGCCAGGCGCACCCAAGCATCCTGGAAGGCGTGATGGTGCCGTATTACGGCGCTGACACCCCGATCAAGCAAGTCGCCAACATCACTGTCAAGGACGCCCGTACCCTGCAGGTTGTCGCGTTTGAGCGCAACATGCTCGGTGCTGTCGACAAAGCGATCGGCAGTGCAGGTCTGAACTTGAACCCGACCAACCTGGGTGAGCTGTTGCTGATCAGCATGCCGGCGCTGACCGAAGAAACCCGTCGCGGCTTCACCAAGCAGGCGCGTGATGTGGCTGAAGATGCTCGTGTTGCCGTGCGCAACATTCGTCGCGATGCCAACAGCTCGCTGAAGGATCTGGTTAAAGAGAAAGAAATCAGCGAAGACGAAGAGCGTCGCGCTGCTGGCGAAATCGACGATCTGACCAAGAAGTACGTGGCTCAAATCGACGCGAACCTGGCGCAAAAAGAAAAAGACCTGATGGCCGTATAAGGGTCGAGCTTTAAATGGACAAGACCAAGCAGACTGCGCCGTCCGCGGTGCCGCGCCATGTCGCGATCATCATGGATGGCAATAATCGCTGGGCGAAAAAACGCTTTATGCCGGGTGTCGCCGGGCATAAAGCGGGCGTGGATGCTGTGCGGGCGGTGATCGAGGTGTGCGCTGAGGCCAAGGTCGAAGTCCTGACCCTGTTCGCCTTCTCCAGTGAAAACTGGCAGCGCCCGGCCGATGAAGTCAGCGCTTTGATGGATCTATTCTTCAAGGCGCTGCGTCGTGAGGCCAAGCGTCTCAACGACAACAACATCAGCCTGCGCATCATTGGCGATCGCTCGCGCTTCCACCCTGAGCTTCAGGCGGCGATGCGCGAGGCCGAGGCCATGACGGTCGGTGCCAACCGCTTTGTCCTGCAGATCGCCGCCAACTATGGCGGTCAGTGGGATATCGCTCAGGCTGCGCAACGTCTGGCGCGTGAGGTTCAGGCCGGGCACTTGCGCCCGGAGGACATTACCCCGGATCTGCTGCAAACGTGTCTGGCTACCGGCGATCTGCCGTTGCCTGACCTGTGCATCCGCACCGGTGGCGAGCATCGCATCAGCAACTTCCTGCTGTGGCAGCTGGCCTACGCCGAGCTGTACTTCTCCGACCTGTTCTGGCCGGACTTCAAACACGACGCCATGCGCACCGCGCTGGCCGATTTCGCTTCACGCCAGCGTCGCTTCGGTAAAACGAGCGAACAGGTCGAAGCTGGAGCCCGGGTTTAATGCTTAAACAACGAATCATCACTGCACTGATCCTGCTGCCGATTGCCTTGTGTGGGTTTTTTCTGCTCAAAGGTGCCGGCTTCGCGCTGTTCATCGGCCTGGTGGTGAGCCTCGGTGCCTGGGAATGGGCGCGTCTGGCCGGCTTCACCGCACAGTCGTTCCGCGTCGGCTTTGCCGCTGTGGTCGCCTTGATGCTGTTTGTCATGTACGTGTTGCCGGGCCTTGCGCCTTGGGTGCTCGGTGCATCGGTGATCTGGTGGGCGATTGCGACTTATCTGGTGCTGACGTATCCACGCTCCAGCGCGCACTGGTCCACAGCGGCAACCAAGCTGCTGATCGGCCTGCTGATCCTGCTGCCTGCGTGGCAGGGTCTGGTGCAGATCAAGCAGTACCCGCTGGGTAACTGGTTGATCATGGCGGTGATGGTGCTGGTCTGGGGCGCGGACATCGGCGCTTATTTCTCCGGGCGCAAGTTCGGCAAGCGCAAGCTGGCGCCGCAGGTCAGTCCGGGCAAGAGCTGGGAAGGTGTTTACGGTGGTCTGGCGCTGAGTCTGGTGATTACCGCGATCGTCGGGCTGGTGCGCGACTGGACCGTGGCCGAACTGCTCAAAGGCCTGGTCGGCGCGGCAGTGATCGTCTTCATTTCCGTGGTCGGTGACCTTACCGAAAGCATGTTCAAGCGCCAGTCCGGCATCAAGGACAGCAGTAATCTGCTGCCCGGGCATGGTGGTGTGCTGGATCGCATCGACAGCCTGACCGCAGCCATTCCGGTGTTCGCCGTATTGCTCTGGATGGCCGCACCGTGAGTCGTCCCCAGCAGATTACGGTGTTGGGTGCGACCGGTTCGATCGGTCTGAGCACCCTGGATGTGATTGCGCGTCATCCTGAGCGTTATCAGGTTTTTGCATTGAGTGGTTTCACACGCCTCAGTGAGTTGTTCGCCTTGTGCGTGCGTCATGTGCCGCAGTTTGCCGTGGTGCCTGAAGTGGCCGCAGCGCGCGGCTTGCAGGATGACTTGCGTGCAGCCGGTTTGCCGACTCGTGTGCTGGTAGGCGAGGAGGGCCTGTGTCAGGTTGCCTCCGCGCCTGAAGTCGATGCGGTCATGGCGGCCATTGTCGGTGCGGCGGGTTTGCGTCCGACACTGGCGGCGGTCGAGGCGGGCAAGAAGATTCTGCTCGCCAACAAGGAAGCGCTGGTGATGTCCGGCGCTCTGTTCATGCAGGCTGTGCGCAAAAGCGGCTCGGTGCTGCTGCCGATCGACAGTGAGCACAACGCGATTTTTCAGTGCATGCCAGCGGATTTCGCGCGCGGCTTGAGCTCGGTGGGGGTGCGGCGGATCTTGCTGACCGCCTCTGGCGGGCCTTTCCGGCAGACGCCGATGTCCGAGCTGGCGAATGTTTCGCCTGAGCAGGCGTGTGCACATCCGAACTGGTCCATGGGGCGCAAGATCTCCGTGGATTCGGCAAGCATGATGAACAAGGGCCTGGAACTGATCGAAGCCTGCTGGTTGTTCGACGCCAAACCGTCTCAGGTCGAAGTTGTGATTCATCCGCAGAGCGTGATCCATTCTCTGGTGGATTACGTCGATGGCTCGGTCCTGGCGCAGTTGGGTAATCCGGACATGCGCACACCGATCGCCAACGCCCTGGCCTGGCCTGAGCGTATCGATTCCGGCGTACCGCCACTGGATCTGTTCGCCATTGCGCGACTGGATTTCGAAGCACCCGATGAAAGCCGTTTCCCCTGTCTGCGTTTGGCCCGTCAGGCGGCCGAAGCTGGCGACAGCGCGCCGGCGATGCTCAACGCGGCCAATGAAGTGGCCGTGGCAGCGTTTCTCGACGGACGGGTTCGCTACCTGGAAATCGCGAGTATCATCGAGGAAGTCTTGAATCTGGAGCCGGTGGTGGCGCTGAACGATCTGGATGCCGTATTTACGGCGGACGCGAAGGCGCGATTGCTGGCCGAGCAATGGTTGAGTCGGCACGGCCGATAGTTTTTGCAACACAACGGCGACACGCGACACTGAACAGGATTGCGGAGAAAGTAGATGAGCGCGCTCTATATGATTGCCGGCACCCTGATCGCCCTGGGTGTGCTGGTCACCTTCCACGAATTCGGCCACTTCTGGGTCGCGCGTCGCTGTGGCGTCAAGGTTCTGCGTTTTTCCGTGGGCTTCGGCATGCCGCTGCTGCGCTGGCATGACAAGCAAGGCACCGAGTTCGTGGTCGCCGCGATTCCGCTGGGCGGCTACGTCAAGATGCTCGACGAGCGCGAAGGCGAAGTGCCGGTCGATCAGCTTGATCAGTCGTTCAATCGCAAATCGGTACGTCAGCGCATTGCTATTGTTGCCGCCGGCCCGATTGCCAATTTCCTGCTGGCGCTGGTGTTCTTCTGGGTGCTGGCGATGCTCGGCAGCGAGCAGGTGCGTCCGGTCATCGGCGCAGTCGAGTCTGGCAGCATCGCCGCCAGGGCGGGTCTGAGCGCGGGTCAGGAGATCGTCTCGATTGATGGTGAGCCAACGTCCGGTTGGGCTGCGGTCAATCTGCAACTGGTGCGTCGTCTCGGTGAAAGCGGTGCCATTCAATTGCTGGTGCGCGAGCAGGGTTCGACGGCAGAATCGCCGCGTACGCTGGCACTGGATAACTGGCTGAAAGGTGCCGACGAGCCGGATCCGATCCGCTCGCTGGGCATTCGTCCTTGGCGTCCGGCCTTGCCGCCGGTGCTTGCCGAACTCGATCCGAAAGGCCCGGCTCAGGCGGCGGGGCTGAAAACCGGCGATCGATTGCTGGCGCTTGATGGCCAGCCGCTCGATGACTGGCAGCAGGTGGTCGATACCGTTCGTACGCGTCCTGATACCAAAATCATGCTGCGCATCGAGCGCGACAATGCTCAAATCGACGTCCCTGTGACCCTGGCGGCGCGCGGTGAAAGCAAAGCGCCAAGCGGTTATCTGGGCGCTGGCGTCAAAGCCATCGACTGGCCGCCGGAAATGATCCGCGAAGTCAGCTATGGCCCGCTGGCCGCGATTGGCGAGGGTGCCCGTCGCACTTGGACCATGAGCATTCTGACGCTGGATTCACTGAAGAAAATGCTGTTCGGCGAGCTCTCGGTAAAAAACTTGAGTGGACCGATAACCATTGCTAAAGTGGCGGGCGCTTCTGCCCAGTCGGGCGTCGCTGATTTCCTGAATTTCCTTGCTTATCTGAGTATTAGCCTGGGCGTTCTGAATTTGCTGCCCATTCCTGTACTGGATGGGGGGCATTTGTTGTTTTATCTGATCGAGTGGGTGCGTGGTCGCCCCTTGTCGGATCGGGTGCAAGGTTGGGGGATACAGATCGGTATCAGTTTGGTGGTCGGGGTGATGTTGCTTGCTCTGGTCAACGATCTGGGTCGACTGTAACGCTTCGCTGAATTGCGAATCTGCCGCATTTTGCGGCAGTTTGTTTATTGCCAGTTGGAATAAGAAAGGACTTCATGAAACGTCTGCTGCTAACTGCGGTTCTCACCGTATTGATGATCGCCGAAGTTCACGCCGAGTCCTTCACTATCTCTGATATTCGCGTCAATGGCCTCCAGCGGGTCTCCGCGGGTAGCGTCTTTGGTGCCTTGCCGTTGAACGTCGGCGAGCAGGCGGATGATCGTCGCCTGGTGGAATCCACTCGTGCGTTGTTCAAAACCGGTTTCTTTCAAGATATCCAGCTGGGCCGCGAAGGCAACGTTCTGGTCATCACCGTGGTCGAGCGTCCCTCGGTCGCCAGTATCGAAATCGAAGGCAACAAGGCGATTTCCACTGAAGACCTGATGAAAGGCCTCAAGCAATCCGGTCTGGCTGAAGGCGAGATCTTCCAGCGCGCCACCCTTGAGGGTGTGCGTAACGAACTGCAGCGTCAGTACGTTGCCCAGGGTCGTTACTCCGCTACCGTCGATACCGAAGTGGTCTCGCAGCCGCGTAACCGCGTGGGTCTGAAGGTGAAGATCAACGAAGGTACCGTTGCCGCCATCCAGCACATCAACGTGGTAGGCAATACGGTTTTCCCTGAGGAAGACCTGACCGACCTGTTCGAACTGAAAACCACCAACTGGCTGTCGTTCTTCAAGAACGATGACAAATATGCCCGTGAAAAACTCTCCGGTGACCTGGAGCGTCTGCGTTCCTACTATCTGGATCGCGGCTATATCAATATGGACATCGCTTCGACCCAGGTATCGATTACCCCGGACAAGAAGCACGTCTACATCACCGTCAACGTCACCGAAGGCGAGAAGTACACCGTTCGTGACGTCAAGCTCAGCGGCGACCTGAAAGTCCCTGAAGAGCAGATCAAGTCGCTGTTGCTGGTGCAGAAGGGCCAGGTGTTCTCGCGCAAGCTGATGACCACCACCTCCGAGCTGATCACCCGTCGTCTGGGTAACGAGGGTTACACCTTCGCCAACGTCAACGGCGTGCCTCAGCCGCACGATGATGACCACACTGTAGACATCCTCTTCGCTGTCGATCCGGGCAAGCGTGCCTACGTCAACCGCATCAATTTCCGTGGCAACACCAAGTCCGA
>NZ_RCOD01000038.1:0-32091 GCF_004307505.1 Pseudomonas sp. Sample_11 | reverse complement strand
CTTCGCTTGTCCGCACTGTTGCTGGCCCTGGGCCTGAGTGCCTGCGATGACGCCCCGCGTTTCACCAAGGCCGAGCCGGGGGAAGCGCGTTCGGGCGGTGCAGCGACCGTGCGCAAGAGCGATCAGAACGCCTTTTCCCTGCCATCGGCCAACCTGCCGCCCTCGCGGCGCGTGGATTTCAGTGTCGGCAACAGTTTCTTTCGCAGCCCGTGGGTGATCGCGCCGTCGACCACCACGGCGCGCGACGGCCTCGGCCCGTTGTTCAATACCAACGCCTGCCAGAACTGCCACATCAAGGACGGTCGCGGGCATCCGCCGGCACCTGACGCATCCAATGCGGTGTCGATGCTGGTGCGCCTGTCGATTCCCGACGCGCCGCAATACGCCAAAGTCATCGAACAGCTCGGCGTAGTGCCGGAGCCGGTGTATGGCGGGCAGTTTCAGGACATGGCCGTGCCCGGCGTTGCCCCGGAAGGCAAGGTGCGGGTCGACTACACACCGGTGCCGGTACGCTTCAAGGACGGCACCGAGGTCGAGTTGCGCAAACCGACTCTGCAGATCACCCAACTCGGTTACGGCCCGATGCACCCGGACACGCGTTTTTCCGCGCGGGTGGCGCCGCCGATGATTGGTCTGGGCCTGCTCGAAGCCATCCCCGAGGAGGCGATCCTCGCCAACGCCGCCGCCCAGGCGAAAGAGAACAACGGCATCAACGGCCGGCCCAACCGTGTCTGGGATGACCAGTTGCAGAAAACCGTCGTCGGCCGGTTCGGCTGGAAAGCCGGGCAGCCGAATCTCAATCAGCAGAACGTTCACGCGTTCTCCGGTGACATGGGCCTGACCACCAGCCTGCGGCCGTTCGACGATTGCACCGAGGTGCAAACCGCCTGCAAACAGGCGCCGAACGGCAATGGTCCCGACGGCGAACCGGAAGTCAGCGACAACATCCTGCGGCTGGTGCTGTTCTACAGCCGCAATCTCGCAGTGCCGGCGCGCCGTGGCGTCAACGATCCACAGGTGCTGGCCGGCAAGAATCTGTTTTTCCAGGCCGGTTGCCAGTCGTGTCACACGCCGAAATACACCACTGCCGCCGATGCCGCCGAACCGGAATTGGCCAATCAGGTGATTCGTCCATACAGCGACTTGCTGCTGCATGACATGGGCGAAGGCCTGGCGGACAACCGCACGGAATTCAAGGCCTCCGGCCGCGACTGGCGCACCCCGCCGTTGTGGGGGATTGGTCTGACGCAAGCGGTCAGCGGTCACACCCAGTTTTTGCATGACGGCCGCGCACGCAACCTGCTCGAAGCGGTGCTCTGGCATGGCGGCGAGGCGACGGCGGCGCAGCAACAGGTTTTGTCTTTCAATGCCGAGCAGCGCGCTGCGTTGCTGGCGTTTCTGAACTCACTTTAAATACTGAAAAAACATCGGGAGCCCGACATGTTCCGTCCCAAGTTACTGTTCACCAGCCTTGCCGCGCTCGCCCTCGGCGCCTGCTCGCCGCAGGACCCGCAAGCGGTCACTTCGGCGGCGATCGCCAAATCGGTGATCCTGCCGACCTACACTCGCTGGGTCGAAGCCGACAAGCAACTGGCAGTCAGCGCCCTCGCCTACTGCCAGGGCAAAGAGACCCTGGAAACCGCCCGTGCCGACTTCCTTCACGCGCAGAAAGCCTGGGCCGAGTTGCAACCGCTGTTGATCGGGCCGCTGGCCGAGGGCAATCGCTCGTGGCAAGTGCAGTTCTGGCCGGACAAGAAAAACCTCGTCGGCCGTCAGGTCGAGCAACTGGTCGTCGCCCAGCCGCAGATCGATGCCGCAGCGCTGGCCAAATCCAGCGTCGTGGTGCAAGGCCTGTCGGCTTACGAATACATCCTCTTCGACGCCAAGCCTGACGTCGCCAACGACGCGCAAAAAGCCAAATACTGCCCGCTGCTGATCGCCATCGGCGAACGCCAGAAGCAACTGGCCGAAGAGATCCTGCAGGGCTGGAACAACACCGATGGCATGCTCGCGCAGATGAGCAAGTTCCCCAACCAGCGCTACGCCGACTCCCACGAAGCGATCGCCGATCTGCTGCGCGTACAAGTGACTGCACTGGATACCCTGAAGAAAAAACTCGGCACGCCGATGGGCCGCCAGAGCAAAGGCGTGCCGCAGCCGTTCCAGGCGGATGCGTGGCGCAGCCAGTCGTCGCTGACCGCACTGGAAGCCAGCCTTGCCGCCGCCAAAACCGTCTGGGAAGGCGTCGACAACAAAGGCCTGCGCGGTCTGCTGCCGGCCGAACAGAAGCCGTTGGCGGACAAGATCGATGCCGCTTATGCCGCGTCGCTGAAGCTGTTCGACAGCACCCAGCGTTCGCTCGGCGAAATGCTCGAGGACGACGCCGGTCGCCAGCAACTCAACGATATCTACGACAGCCTCAACGTCGTCCATCGCCTGCATGAAGGCGAGCTGGCCAAGGCGCTGGGCATCCAACTGGGCTTCAACGCCAACGACGGTGACTGATGAGGGCGAGTGCCATGCTGCGACGTCAGGTTCTGACTTTAGGTAGTGCACTGCTGGGAGCAGTGACGCTGGGCGGCTGGACGCTGTTCAAACGCAAGGATCAGAGCCCGCTGCTGCTGTCGGCGCGTGACGATACTGACGGCAAGCATTACGCCGTCGGCTATCGGCTCGACGGTACGCGGGTGTTCGCCACCCACGTCGGCCAGCGTTGCCACGACATCATCAACCACCCGACGCAGCCGCTGGCGCTGTTCGTCGCGCGGCGTCCGGGAACCGAGAGTTACCTGATCGACCTGCGCGACGGCACGTTGCTGCAGACCGTGACCTCGCAGCCGAACCGGCACTTCTACGGCCACGCCGTGGTGCACAAGGACGGCGAATACCTGTACGCCACCGAAAACGATACGACCGATCCTGGTCGCGGTTTGCTCGGTGTGTATAAGTTCGAAGGCGAGCGGCTGGTGCACACGGGCGAGATTTCCACCCATGGCCTCGGCCCGCATCAGGTGTCGTGGATGCCCGACGGCGAGACGCTGGTGGTGGCCAACGGCGGCATTCGCACCGAGGCGGAAAGCCGCGTCGACATGAACCTCAACGCCATGGAACCGAGCCTGGTGCTGATGCAGCGCGACGGCACATTGCTGAGCAAGGAAACCCTCGCCCAGCAGATGAACAGCGTCCGCCACCTGGGCATCGCCAGTGACGGTACCATCGTCGCCGGCCAGCAATTCATGGGGCCGTCCCACGAGCGCTCGGAGCTGCTGGCGATCAAGCGACCCGGGCAACCGTTTGTGGCGTTCCCGGTAGCGGAAGATCAGTTGCAGGCGATGGGTCACTACACCGCCAGCGTTGCGGTGCACAGTGACCTGCGTCTGGTCGCGTTGACAGCGCCGCGCGGCAATCGCTTCTTTATCTGGGATCTGGACAGCGGCGAACTGCGCCTCGATGCGCCTTTGCCTGATTGCGCCGGCGTCGGTGCGGTAAAGGATGGCTTTGTCGTGACCTCGGGTCAGGGCCGTTGCCGTTACTACGATTGCCGGCAGGAACAGCTGCTGGCCAAGCCGCTGGAATTGCCGGCGGGGCTCTGGGACAACCATCTTCATCTGATGGCGTAGAACGTCCTTAAAAGATCGCAGCCTTCGGCAGCTCCTACTTTGGAATGCAATCCCCTGTAGGAGCTGCCGAAGGCTGCGATCTTTTGCTGTGTTGGCAGTTGGATTCCCTGCCACTCTCGGAGTAATGTTCGGGCCTGTCTCACCTGATTTATCCAAGGAAATGGAAATATGCTGCGTCGCCGCATGCTGATCATGTTGGGTGTTGTTTTGCTGATCGTCCTGGTACTGGGCGGATACAAAGCCTTTTCGATCTACACGATGATCCAGGGCTTTTCCAAGCCCAAGCCGCCGATCAGCGTCGCCGTGGCCACTGCCGGCGAACAGCCGTGGCAAATGCGCCTGCCCACCGTCGGCACGCTCAAGGCACTGCAAGGTGTCGACTTGAGTCTGGAAGTCGCCGGCACCGTCACTGAACTCAAATTCGAATCCGGGCAGAAGGTCAAGGCCGGGCAACCGTTGCTGCAACTCGACAGCGCCGTCGAGACCGCTCTGTTGGAAACCGCCCGCGCCGACCTCGGCCTGGCGCAACTGGACTTCGGCCGTGGCGCGCAACTGGTCGACAGCCGCGCGATCTCCAAAGGCGAGTACGACCGCCTCTCCGCCGTGCTGCAAAAGAACAAGGCCACGGTCAATCAGCTCAACGCGTCGCTGGCGAAAAAACGCATCCTCGCGCCATTCAGCGGCACCATCGGCATCCGCCAGGTCGACGTCGGCGACTACCTCGCCAGCGGTACCAAAATCGCTACGTTGCAGGATTTGAGCAGCCTTTACGCTGACTTCTATGTGCCGGAACAAGCGGTGCCGAAACTCGCTATCGGTCAGCCCGTGCAGTTCACCGTCGCCGCTTATCCGGGGCAGAACTTCGTCGGCAAGATCAGCGCGATCAATCCGATCGTCGAAAGCACCACGCGCAATATCCTCGTCCGCGCCACCCTCGCCAACCCCGACGGCAAGCTGCTGCCGGGCATGTTCGCCAGCCTTGAGGTGCTGCTGCCCGATCCACAGAAGCACATCGTCGTGCCGGAAAGCGCGATCACCTACACCCTGTACGGCAACTCGGTGTACGTGGTCGGGCAGAAGAAGGCCGAGGACGGCAGCGTCGCCAAGGATGACAACGGCCAACCGCTGCTGATCGCCGAACGTCGTTTCGTCGAAACCGGTGAACGCCGCGATGGCCTGGTGATGATCAACAAGGGCGTGCAGAGCGGCGAACAAGTGGTAACGGCGGGCCAGATCAAACTGGACAACGGTGCCCACATCGCCATCAGCGACGACAAGACCCTCGGCGAGCAGAACAGTCCGCCTCGCGCCGACTGATCAAGGAATCCCCATGGCTTTTACCGATCCGTTCATCCGCCGCCCGGTGCTCGCCACCGTGGTCAGCCTGCTGATTGTGCTGCTTGGCTTCCAGGCCTGGAGCAAGCTGCCCCTGCGCCAGTACCCGCAAATGGAAAACGCCCTGATCACGGTGACCACGGCTTATCCCGGGGCCAATGCCGAAACCATTCAGGGCTACATCACCCAGCCGATGCAACAGAGCCTGGCCAGCGCCGAGGGCATCGATTACATGACCTCGGTGAGCCGGCAGAACTTCTCGGTGATTTCGATCTACGCGCGCATCGGTGCCAACACCGACCGCTTGTTCACCGAACTGCTGGCCAAGGCCAACGAGGTGAAGAACAAGCTGCCGCAGGACGCCGAAGACCCGGTGCTGAGCAAGGAATCCGCCGACGCTTCGGCGCTGATGTACATCAGTTTCTTCAGCAAGGACCTGAGCAACCCGCAGATTACCGATTACCTGTCGCGTGTCATCCAGCCAAAACTGGCGACGCTGCCGGGCATGGCCGAAGCGGAGATCCTCGGCAATCAGGTGTTCGCCATGCGCCTGTGGCTCGACCCGGTGAAACTCGCCGGCTTTGGCCTCAGCGCCGCCGACGTGACTGCGGCGGTGCGCCAGTACAACTTCCTCTCCGCTGCCGGCGAAGTGAAAGGCGAGTACACCGTCACCAGCATCAACGCCAACACCGAACTGAAATCCGCCGAAGCCTTCGCGGCGATTCCGCTCAAGGTCGATGGCGACAGCCGTGTGTTGCTGCGTGATGTCGCGCGGGTGGAAATGGGCGCGGAAAACTACGATTCGATCAGCTCGTTCGGCGGCACGCCGTCGGTGTATATCGGCATCAAGGCCACCCCCGGCGCCAACCCGCTGGACGTGATCAAGGAAGTGCGCAAGCTGATGCCCGAGCTGGAAGCGCAGCTGCCGCCGAACCTGAAAAGCGAAATCGCCTACGACGCCACGCTGTTCATTCAGGCGTCGATCGATGAGGTGGTGAAAACCCTGTTCGAAGCGGTGCTGATCGTCATCGTCGTGGTGTTCCTGTTCCTCGGCGCGCTGCGTTCGGTAGTGATCCCGGTGGTGACCATTCCGCTGTCGATGATCGGCGTGATGTTCTTCATGCAGATGATGGGTTACTCGATGAACCTTCTGACGCTGCTGGCCATGGTGCTGGCCATCGGTCTGGTGGTGGACGATGCGATCGTCGTGGTGGAGAACATTCACCGGCATATCGAGGAAGGCAAGACGCCGTTCGATGCAGCCCTGGAAGGCGCGCGGGAAATTGCCATGCCGGTGGTGTCGATGACCATCACCCTGGCGGCGGTGTATGCGCCGATCGGTTTCCTCACCGGGCTGACCGGAGCGCTGTTCAAGGAGTTCGCCCTGACCCTGGCCGGTGCGGTGGTGATCTCCGGCGTCGTCGCCCTGACGCTGTCGCCGATGATGTGCGCGTTTCTGCTGCGCCACGAAGAGAATCCCAGCGGCCTGGCCCATCGCCTCGACCGCGTCTTTGAAGGCCTCAAGCGCCGCTATCAAAGCATGCTCCACGGCACGCTCAATACGCGGCCGGTGGTGCTGGTGTTTGCGGTGATCGTGCTGTGCCTGATTCCGGTGTTTCTCAAGTTCACCAAGTCGGAACTGGCCCCGGACGAGGATCAAGGCATCATTTTCATGATGGCCAGCGCACCGCAGCCGACCAACCTCGACTACCTGAGCACCTACACCGACGAATTCATCACCATCTTCAAAGAGTTTCCCGAGTACTACTCATCGTTCCAGATCAACGGCTACAACGGCGTGCAGGCCGGTATCGGCGGTTTCCTGCTCAAGCCATGGAACGAGCGCAGCCGCACGCAGATGGAAATCCTCCCCGAGGTGCAGAGCAAACTGGAGAGCATTCCCGGCCTGCAGATCTTCGGTTTCAACCTGCCCTCCCTGCCCGGCACCGGTGAGGGTCTGCCTTTCGAATTCGTGGTCAACACCGCCAATGACTACGAGCTGCTGCTGCAAGTCGCCGAGCGCATCGAGAAACGCGCCATGGAGTCGGGCAAGTTCGCCTTCGTCGACCTCGATCTGGCGTTCGACAAGCCGGAAGTAGTCGTGGATATCGACCGCGACAAGGCCGCGCAGATGGGCGTGTCGATGCTCGACCTCGGCAGCACGCTGGCGACCTTGCTCGGCGAGGCGGAAATCAACCGCTTCACCATCGACGGGCGCAGCTACAAGGTCATCGCCCAGGTTGAACGGGCCTACCGCGACAACCCGGACTGGCTGAACAATTACTACGTGAAAAACACCCAGGGCGAATTGCTGCCGCTGTCGACCTTGATCAAGGTCAGCGACCGCGCACGGCCGCGCCAGCTCAATCAGTTCCAGCAGCTCAACGCGGCGAAGATTTCCGGTTTCCCGCTGGTGAGCATGGGCGAAGCCATCGACACCGTGCTGCAGATTGCCCGCGAAGAAGCACCGGCCGGGTTTGCCTTCGATTACGGCGGTGCCTCGCGGCAATACGTACAGGAAGGCAGCGCATTGTGGGTAACTTTCGCCCTGGCATTGGCGATCATCTTTCTAGTGCTGGCCGCACAGTTTGAAAGCTTCCGTGACCCGCTGGTAATTCTGGTAACGGTGCCGCTGTCGATTTGCGGGGCGCTGATTCCGCTGTTCCTCGGCTGGTCGAGCATGAACATCTACACTCAGGTCGGGCTGGTGACGCTGATCGGCCTGATCAGCAAGCACGGCATCCTGATCGTCGAATTCGCCAACCAGTTGCGCAAGGACAAGGGCCTGACCGCCCGTGAAGCGGTGGAGGAAGCAGCGGCGATTCGCTTGCGCCCGGTGCTGATGACAACGGCGGCAATGGTGTTCGGCATGGTGCCGCTGATTCTGGCCACCGGTGCGGGCGCAGTGAGCCGCTTTGATATCGGCATGGTGATTGCGACGGGGATGTCGATCGGCACGCTGTTTACGCTGTTCGTGCTGCCGTGTGTTTATACCTTCCTCGCTAAGCCAGATGCCAGATAATGCACATTTCCCTGTGGGAGCGAGCCTGCTCGCGAATGCGGTATTTTGATCGTTCCCACGCTCTGCGTGGGAATGCAGCTCGGGACGCTCCGCGTCCCATTGGAACGCGGAGCGTCCTTTGAGGCGTTCCCACGCAGAGCGTAGGAACGATCAAGCAAGATCAAAAGATCGCAGCCTTCGCCAGCTCCTACACAATCCGTATTCCAAATAAAAGGCCTCGCAACTGCGAGGCCTTTTATTTGGGCTTGAATCGTTTCAACTGGCTGGCCTCATTCCCTGAGACAGTCCGAACATGAACAACAGCAAATCATGATCGGGCTGGGTCGCCACGGAGGCTTTCGCCACCCGTGGAACCGAACAATGAGCGTCGTTCCCGGACGCTCCTATGACCTGCATGCGCGGCTGCTCCCAGGCAGCCACCGCCAGTGAAGCAACTGCCAAGGCCCCGACCAGGAACAAACCTCGTGCAATTTCGAGTTTCATCGCTATAAACCTTTGATAGCGCTGCCAAACGCCGTCTCATAAAAGTAGACGAGTTTTTTCCAGTCGGCATCGCGGAACGACGAATGGCGACGCAGTTGCTTCATATCATGCTGCGCGGCGCGATAGGGTGTCAGACGCTGACGGCACTTCTCCAGATCGATCAACGCCACTTCAACCTGCGCCGCTTCACCTTCACCGGTGACGCGCACGAAAACGTGTTTGATGTAGATGCAGCTGTGTTGCCAGCGGCCCTTGTGCATGCGCGCCAGGTTCTCGGCGAGGTCCTTGAGGACTTTCTCGTAAACCACGTCGCCACATTGATCGCGACCACCGGCGGCAGCCAGCCACTGTTCCAGTTCCTGGAAACCGTCGAGGGATTTGGTGACAAGCAGGGCGCGCCACTTGTGTTGCGGATCCGGTTGCGCGCCGCAAAAGACGATTTGTGGTACGCGCACGCCGAGTTTGCTCACGCCGGTCAGCGCATCGAGTTCGCGCAATACAGTCGGGCGACCGAAGGGGTGCAACCAGCTGCGATAGATGTGCCCGGTCTGGCGTTTGGCGTACAGCAACTGGCCGTCACGGCCGACGATGCGCTGCACACCACTTTCGCCACCGCGGCGCACGTTGGGCTCTTCAACCCAATCGCCACGCTGGGCCCAGTAGTAATCGAAACCATCCTGTGGAGCGACATTCGCTTCAACTGCTGCTTGCACTGCCATCCTCTACCTCTTGCGTAATACGTAAACCCGCCACATCGCATAGAGCGGTATAAAGTCCAGTTGTTCCTGAATGCGGAAACCCGCCTGTTCAAATTCTTTTTCGATCGTGGCCGCCGGAATCAGAAAGCGGTTCTGGTAATCACGATTCGGCCGGTCGAGCTCGGCGCGCTTGCGCTTCCACGCCTTGAAGTTGCCATCGACCCACAATGAAACAATCACGCTGTCACGGGTTACCCGCTCGAATTCACGCAGGATCACCTTGCGGTGCTCGGCTTCACCGATGTGGTGAAGAAGGCGCATGCAGAAGATGCTGTCGACCGCGTTATCCGGCAAAGCAATATCGAATGCCGAGGTGTGCAGCGGTTGTACACGCTTGACCACATCGGCTGGCTGCCCTTGCAGCGCGGTGTTGATCATCGACTCGGAATTGTCCGCACCGATGATCACCCGGTTGGGTTTCTCCGCGAGCATTGGCCAGAAGCGTCCGGCACCGCAGGGCAGATCCAGCACCAGACCGGGATCCCCCGCCAGCGCCAGAGCCTTGCGACCCAATTGCTCGTCGCGCCAGTGCGACAGGCGGCGGCCAAGGCTTTCCTTGTGCTTGCGCAGGTAACGTTGTGCGTGTTGGTCGTCGTACTTTTCGGAAAAATCGAGCTTGATCGGGTCGGCCATCATCTGGACTCCTGTTCTGATGACACCACCTTAAGCAGCGGTGTGTCAGCGTCAGGTCATCCAATTGTGAAAATTCTGTCAGGTAAATCTGCAAAGTATTACAACGTTATACAGGATTTAGACAGGTGGGCGGGAGTAGCCTCGAGCCACTATTTGCCGGTATTCACGCCAAGATCTACCTCGAATCGGCAGCCATTGGGGTCCATCGTGCTCAGGCTGACTGTCCACCCCTGGTTTTCGCAAATGCGCTGGACCAGCGACAGGCCTAGGCCCAGACCCTCGCCACGTTTCTCGCTACCGCGCACAAACGGCTCGAACATCGCCTCGCGTTTTTCCTCGGGAATGCCTACCCCTGAGTCCTCGACGATGAAGCCGCTGGCGGTAAGGGTAAGGCGAATGAAACCCTCTTCGGTGTAATGCAGTGCGTTACGCAGCAAGTTGCCCATCACCGCATTGAGCAAGGTCGCGTTGTAACGAGTGTCCGGTGGATCGCCCGGCTCGAACATCAGCTTCAGGCCCTTGCGCTCGATCGGTTCGCGCCACAGGCACAGCAGGCTTTCGGCGACTTGTGAGAGGTTTTGCTGCGGCGCGGCGCCGGCCTCTTCGTTCTGTGCGCGCGCCAGCATCAGGAAGGTCTGCACCAGCTCGCGCATCTCCTCGCTGGCCCGGGCAATACGCTCGACCTGAGCGCGACCGCGCTGATCGATACCGGGGTTTTCCAGCAGCAGTTCGCAGGAACTGGCGAGGACCATCAGCGGCGTGCGCAATTCGTGGCTGACGTCGCTGGTGAACAAACGCTCGCGGTTCAGCGCCTGACGCAAGCGCCCCAGCGTGGCATCGAACGCCACCGCCAGTTCACCGACTTCATCCGCTGCATAATCCGGCGCCAGGGGCGGCGCCAGCCCGAGCAACTGGTCGCGATGCCGAACCTGCCGCGCCAAACGCACCACCGGCGCCATCACCTTGCGCGCGAGCACCCAGCCGAGAAACACCGCCAATGCCAGGCTGAGCACGAAGCCCACCAGCACCACGGCAAACAGCACGCGCTCGCGCTCCTCGAAATCGCTTTGATCCTGCAGCAGCACGTAGCGCCGGCCATCTACCACTTCGACCATGGCGTGATAGGACAGCTGCTCGCGAAAGACCTCGTGGAAACCGGCATCGAGGTGACGCAAATCCTTGGGCAGGTCGAAATCCCCCGGCCCGCCACTGAAATAGAACAACTGATCCGGCTCGGGGCGATGGCTCCAGTCGGAGACGTTGTCCATCAGCAGCAAACGTTGCAGGTCGCCGCCCAGCCCTGCGGAAATCAGTTTCTCTTCCACCAGGTGCACCGTCGCAACGATGCCCATGGCGAAAGCGCCGGCGACCAGTGCGCTCATCAGCGCAAAGGCGATGATGATCCGCTGGGAAAGACTCTGCTTAAACTCCATCTCGGCCCTCGGCCAAGCGATAACCGACACCGTGCACGGTGTGCAGCAGTGGCTTGGCGAATGGCTTGTCGATCACCTGGCGCAATTGGTGAACATGGCTGCGCAGGCTGTCGCTGTCCGGGCAGTCATCGCCCCACAGCGCTTCCTCGAGAATCTCCCGACGCAGCACGTGCGGGCTCTTCTGCATCAACACCGCGAGCAGCTTGAGACCGACCGGGTTGAGCTTGAGCAGTTTGCCTTCGCGGGTCACTTCCAGGGTGTCGAGGTCGTAGCTCAGATCACCGACCTGCAATGCGCGGCGACCGCCGCCCTGAGCACGGCGCATGACCGCTTCGACGCGGGCGGCCAGCTCGGACAGCGCAAACGGTTTGATCAGGTAATCGTCGGCGCCGGACTTGAAGCCCTGCAGCCGGTCGTCGAGTTGGTCGCGGGCGGTCAGCATGATCACCGGCGTATCGCGCCGGGCATCTTCGCGCAGGCGTTTGCACAAGGTGTAGCCGTCGATGCCGGGCAGCATGATGTCGAGCACGATCAGGTCGTAATGCTCGGTCGCCGCCAGATGCAGACCGGACAAGCCGTCTTGTGCGCAATCGACGGTATAGCCTTTCATGCCCAGGTAATCGGCCAGATTGGCCAGGATGTCGCGGTTGTCTTCGACCAGCAGAATTCGCATGGGCACCTCCTCCGAACGGGGTAACGGCCGTCTTGGCCCGCGCAGCTTACGGCCAAGTGTGGCTCAGGGCTAGGGGCGTTTTTTGATAAACCTGCGCTGCGCGCGCTGCGACGTTTTTTTCACTTTCGGTTAACAAATCGCCGACGCCAGCGCGCGCAGACTCCGCGCGATTACGCTCTCTCCTCCGTTCATCGACCAAGGAACCTGCCATGGTGTCGACCTCTGCCCTTCCCGCTTCAAGACCGCTGAACTGGTGGTTGTGTCTGGGCATTCCCGCAGCGGCGGCGATCATTCTGCTGTTGCTCGAACTGACCGATCTGGACATGGTTCTGGCGCAAATGTTCTACGACCCGGTCGCCGGGGATTTCATCGGGCGGCACAGCTATTTTCTTGAAGACATCCTGCATGACCGGGCGAAACAGCTGGTGATCGGCTTCTCGGTGTTTGCCATTCTGGGTTTCATCGGCGCGTTTTTCATCGAACGACTGAAACCGTTCAAGCGCGAACTGGGTTGCCTGGTGCTGTCGCTGGGGCTGGCGACTTCGTTTGTCAC
Source organism: Pseudomonas sp. Sample_11 (assembly GCF_004307505.1). Classification (NCBI taxonomy): domain Bacteria; kingdom Pseudomonadati; phylum Pseudomonadota; class Gammaproteobacteria; order Pseudomonadales; family Pseudomonadaceae; genus Pseudomonas; species Pseudomonas sp. Sample_11. Next base: position 19,581 of record NZ_RCOD01000038.1, on the reverse strand, counting down.
TCCAGTCAAAGCCGTCACCGCCGTGCAATGCCCATGGAGCCTGGAGCAATTCGGCGGTCACGAGACCTACAGCAAACTGATGGAGCATCGCCCCGCCACGGACAAGCCGGGACGTTGCTGGCCGGGTGGCCATGCGGCGACCGGGTTTACGTTGTTTGCGTTGTTCTTCGTGTTGCGTGACCGCCGCCCGCGACTGGCAGGGCAGGCGTTTGTGTTCGCCTTTGCGCTGGGCTCGGTGTTCTCGATCAGCCGCATGATGCAGGGCGCGCACTTCTTCTCGCACAACGTGTGGACGGCGATTTTCTGCTGGCTGATTTGCCTGGGGGCTTATTACTGGGTGCTTTATCGCCCGGCTGGCAAGACTTCGACGGCGATGAACACACAGCCGATCAATGCCTGAAATAAACAACCTGTGGGAGCGAGCCTGCTCGCGAATTGTCGGCTCAACTGGCTTGCATGTCGGATGACAGACCGCTTTCGCGAGCAGGCTCGCTCCCACAGGGGGATACCAGTGAGCTTCGAAATTGGGGTAATAAAAAACCCCGCTGACTTTCGCCAGCGGGGTTTTGCGTTACAGGGCCAGGGCTGGCTTACATCATGCCGCCCATGCCACCCATGCCGCCCATGTCTGGCATACCGCCGCCAGCTGCACCTTCTTTCTTCGGTGCGTCGGCAACCGCTGCTTCGGTGGTCAGGATCAGACCGCCGATGGAGGCTGCAGCTTGCAGAGCCGAACGGGTTACCTTGGTTGGGTCCAGGATGCCCATTTCGATCATGTCGCCGTATTCGCCGGAAGCAGCGTTGTAACCGAAGTTACCTTTGCCGTTCTTCACTTCGTTGACGACTACGCTTGGCTCGTCACCGGAGTTGGCAGCGATCTGACGCAGCGGCGCTTCAACAGCGCGACGCAGCACAGCGATACCGACGTTCTGGTCAGCGTTGTCGCCGGTCAGCTCGGTCAGTGCTTCCAGAGCACGGATCAGCGCCACGCCACCGCCAGGTACCACGCCTTCTTCAACGGCTGCGCGGGTTGCGTGCAGGGCGTCTTCAACGCGGGCTTTCTTCTCTTTCATTTCAACTTCGGAACCAGCGCCAACCTTGATCACTGCAACGCCGCCGGACAGCTTGGCCAGACGCTCTTGCAGTTTTTCACGGTCATAGTCCGAGGAGGTTTCGGCAACCTGGGCGCGGATCTGAGCGATACGGCCTTCGATGTCTGCCTGCACGCCAGCACCGTCAACGATGATGGTGTTTTCCTTGGACAGGGTCACGCGCTTGGCGTTACCCAGGTGTTCCAGGGTGGTGCTTTCCAGGCTCAGACCGATCTCTTCGGAGATAACGGTACCGCCGGTCAGAACAGCGATGTCCTGCAGCATGGCCTTGCGACGGTCGCCGAAGCCCGGTGCCTTGACGGCAGCGACTTTGACGATGCCACGCATGTTGTTCACAACCAGAGTCGCCAGGGCTTCGCCTTCAACGTCTTCGGCCACGATCAGCAGTGGGCGGCCGGCTTTGGCAACGGCTTCCAGCACTGGCAGCATTTCGCGGATGTTCGAGATCTTTTTGTCGACCAGCAGGATCAGCGGGCCGTCGAGCTCGGCAACCATGGTGTCCGGCTTGTTGACGAAGTATGGCGACAGGTAGCCACGGTCGAACTGCATGCCTTCTACAACCGACAGTTCGTTTTCCAGGCCCGAGCCTTCTTCAACGGTGATCACGCCTTCTTTACCGACTTTTTCCATGGCTTCGGCAATGATGTCGCCGATGGAGTTGTCGGAGTTGGCCGAGATGGTGCCGACCTGAGCGATGGCTTTGAAGTCAGCGCATGGCTTGGACAGGGCTTTGAGCTCTTTGACAATGGCGATGGTCGCCTTGTCGATGCCGCGCTTGAGGTCCATCGGGTTCATGCCGGCAGCGACGGCTTTCAGGCCTTCGTTGACGATCGACTGAGCCAGAACGGTAGCGGTGGTAGTACCGTCACCAGCGTCATCGTTGGCACGGGAGGCAACGTCTTTGACCAGCTGCGCGCCCATGTTTTCGAAGCGGTCATCCAGTTCGATTTCTTTGGCGACGGAAACGCCGTCCTTGGTGATGGTCGGAGCGCCGAAGCTCTTCTCGATAACCACGTTACGGCCTTTCGGGCCCAGGGTCGCTTTTACCGCGTCAGCCAGAACGTTGACGCCTTTGAGCATCTTGGTACGGGCGGCATCGCCGAACTTAACTTCTTTAGCAGCCATGATCGATATTCCTTAAATACTTTGTAGTAGCGGGAAAATGAACGGGGATATCAGCCTTCGATAACCGCGAGGATTTCGTTCTCGCTCATTACCAGCAGGTCTTCGCCATCGACTTTCACAGTGTTGCTGCCGGAGTAAGGACCGAACACAACCTTGTCGCCTTCCTTCACGGACAGTGCACGCACTTCACCGTTTTCCAGAGCTTTGCCCGGGCCTACAGCGAGAATCACACCGTGGTTGGCTTTTTCAGCAGCCGAACCTGGCAGGACGATACCGCCAGCGGTTTTCTTTTCTTCTTCGCTGCGACGGATGACGACGCGGTCATGCAGAGGACGAAGCTTCATTGTCGATCTCTCCTAATTGTGGTTTTCATCGGCCGGTGTAGTCCCGGCGGGTTTAACGAATCCGGCCTGCGCCGGTTGCGGTCCGTCGAGCGAACCGCGCAAGTCTGTCCGGTTTGAATACCGGAAACCTTTCGGTGACCGATACATAGGGGCGTACAAGCCGATTACAAGGGCTGGCGGAAAAAATTTTTCATGCAGACACGGTAAATAACAGCCATAAACGAGCACGGCACCCGAAGGTGCCGTGTCGATGCTGATGTCACTTGTTGTCGCGATGTTCGAACTCGCCTTCGATCACATTCGGCTCCCGACCGAGCGGCTCGCGCGGGGCCGGGCCGCCACGGGGTTGCAGGTCGTCGGCGAAGGCACGCTGGCGCATCGCCTGGTCTTCAGCGCGCTGGCGCATCTTGTTCGCCAGCAGACGACGGGTGACCGGCAACAGCATCACCAGACCGACCACATCACTGATGAAGCCGGGAATGATCAACAGGCCGCCGGCCAGTGCCAGCATCAGGCCTTCGAGCATGGTCTGCGCGGGCAATTCGCCGCGATTCAGGCTCTCCCGGGCACGCAATGCGGTGGCCAGACCGGCGACGCGCAGCACGAACACACCGAACATCGAGCCGAGAATGATCAGCAGCAGGGCCGGGAAGAACCCGATAGAGCCTGCCACTTTGACGAATACGAACAGCTCCAGCACTGGAAACAGCAGAAAGAGCAACAGAAAAGGGCGCATCAAAGTTTCCTCAACGCAAGAAATGCCTTGCAGTAAGCCTTAGATGACGTCGCCCTTGCGTGAATTCAAGCTTAACTTTGCGCTTTTTTCGGCCAGGACTGGGCGTGAGCCAGAGAAACCAAGGCCTCGCGCACTTGTGTCGGCGTATTACATGGCGCCGCGAAGGGCAACCAGTAGACGGCCTGACCGATGCGCAGGTGCATGCCTTCGCTGTCGATCCCGGCCAATTGCGCCGGCACGCTGTCAGGCAGCCCGGCGAGCTCGACGTAATGGGCGATGGCCTTGGCGTGGTCGCTGTTCATGTGCTCGACCATGCTGATTTCCGCCTTGCCGGCGAACGGGTTGGCCAGGGTCAGATCGTCGATCCAGTGGATCGCACCAAAGCCGCCGATGTAGCGATGGCGCACCGGATCGAGCACCCAGAAATCGAAATCGTGGGCCTGGTGATAATTCTGCGAGTCGGGGAAATAGCGGTAATAGCGCTCGGCGGCAGCCTCGATCGCTGCCGGTTCTGCGAGCTTCTGCGCTTCGGCCAGATAAGTCAGCCGCCCGACCGCCTGCACATCGTCGGCCTCGCGCTCGCCCACCAGCATCGAACACTTCGGATCTTTCTGCAGGTTATGCGTGTGCTGGGCGATGCGGCTGATCAGAATCAGCGGCCGGCCCTGCTCGTCCAGGCAATACGGCACAACCGAGCCAAAGGGAAAACCCGGCATCGATTTGGAGTGGGTCGACAGCACTCCACGGTATTCCTTGAGAAGCAATTCTCGGGCATTCTTCGCCACTTCAGCGCTCAATTTGTGACTCCTTAAATGGGTTCCGTCTAGAAAACGGACAGGCGCGCAGCGAAAAGTAACCGGCGCGCATCGGGCAAATGTTCGTGTGCAACCAGGCCTGACCGGTGCCGATCGAGCGTTGCCGACAACAAAAACAACTCAGACCTGCCAGCGGGACATGCGAATGCAACTCAACGACAAAGTAATCATTATCACCGGCGGTTGCCAGGGTTTGGGCCGTTCCATGGCCGAGTATTTCGCCGGCAAGGGCGCGAAGCTGGCCCTGGTCGATCTGAATCAGGAAAAACTCGACGACGCCGTCGCCGCCTGCAAAGCCAAGGGTGTCGAAGCGCGCAGCTACCTGTGCAACGTCGCCAATGAAGAACAGGTCGAGCACATGGTTGCGCAAGTGGCGGAAGACTTCGGCGCCATTCACGGCCTGATCAACAACGCCGGGATCCTGCGCGATGGTCTGTTGCTGAAGGTCAAGGACGGTGAGATGACCAAGATGAGCCTGGCGCAGTGGCAGGCGGTGATCGACGTCAACCTGACCGGCGTGTTCCTCTGCACCCGTGAAGTCGCAGCGAAAATGGTCGAGCTGAAGAACAGCGGTGCGATCATCAACATTTCGTCGATCTCCCGTGCGGGCAACGTCGGCCAGACCAACTATTCCGCAGCCAAGGCCGGCGTCGCGGCGGCGACCGTGACCTGGGCAAAGGAGCTGGCGCGTTACGGCATTCGTGTCGCGGGCATCGCACCGGGCTTTATCGAAACCGAGATGACTTTGGGCATGAAGCCGGAAGCGCTGGAGAAGATGACGGCGGGGATTCCGCTCAAGCGCATGGGCAAGCCGGAAGAGATTGCCCATTCGGCGGCGTATATCTTCGAGAACGACTACTACACCGGGCGGATTCTGGAGATGGATGGCGGCTTGCGCATCTAAAACCAAATCAAAAGATCGCAGCCTCGCTTCGCTCGTCAGCTCCTACGGCAAATGTGTAGGAGCTGACGAGCGAAGCGAGGCTGCGATCTTTTTGCAGGCGCCGCTGATCAATCGTCGCTGATGGTGATATTCGGCATCGCCGGCGTGGCCGCTTCCTGCAACACGATCCGCGCACCGACGTGGCGGGCCAGTTCCTGATAGACCATGGCGATCTGGCTGTCCGGCTCGGCGATTACGGTTGGCTTGCCGCCATCGGCCTGTTCGCGGATCAGCATCGACAGCGGCAGCGAGGCCAGCAATTCGACGCCGTACTGGGTGGCCAGTTTCTCGCCACCACCTTCGCCGAACAGATGCTCGGCATGCCCGCAATTCGAGCAGATGTGCACCGCCATGTTTTCCACCACGCCGAGCACCGGAATGTTGACCTTGCGGAACATTTCCACGCCTTTGCGTGCGTCGAGCAGTGCCAGATCCTGCGGCGTAGTGACGATCACCGCCCCCGCCACCGGGACTTTCTGCGCCAGGGTCAGTTGAATGTCGCCGGTACCTGGTGGCATGTCGATGACCAGATAATCCAGATCGCCCCAAGCGGTTTGCGTAACCAGTTGCAGCAGCGCCCCGGAAACCATCGGCCCGCGCCAGACCATCGGCGTGTTGTCGTCGGTCAGGAACGCCATCGACATGACTTCCACGCCGTGAGCCTTGAGCGGCACGAACCACTTTTGATCCTTGACCTCAGGACGGGTGCGCTCGGGGATGCCGAACATGATGCCCTGGCTCGGGCCGTAGATATCGGCGTCGAGGATGCCGACTTTGGCGCCTTCACGGGCCAGCGCCAGCGCGAGGTTGGCAGCGGTGGTGGATTTGCCCACGCCACCCTTGCCGGAAGCGACGGCGACGACGTTCTTGACGTTGGCCAGCCCCGGAATCTGCGCCTGGGCCTTGTGCGCGGCGATCACGCTGGTGACCTCGACGCGGGCGATGACCACGCCGTCGAGGTTTTCGATGGCCAGTTGCAGCAATTGCGCCCAGCCGCTCTTGAACAGACCGGCGGCGTAGCCGATTTCCAGCTGCACATTGACGCGGTCACCGATGATCTCGATGTTTTTCACGCACCCGGCGCTGACCGGATCCTGGTTCAGGTAGGGGTCGGTGTATTGGCTGAGGACGGCTTCCACCGCTGCGCGAGTGACGGCGCTCATGGGCAACTCCGATAACAAGACTGGAAAAGATGGCGGCTATCGTACGCTGGACACCGATTTGAGGCGAACAGATTACTTGCGCTGAAAAGCCACTGTGGTGAGGGGATTTATCCCCGTTGGGCTGCGCAGCAGTCGTAAAGCCATTGCACTCGGACTATCTTCTACATCGAAGTTTGCGGTTTTGGGGCGGCTTCGCCACCCAGCGGGGATAAATCCCCTCGCCACAAGAACACTCAAAGTACCCAGTGGCGCAGGGGTGAAAAATATGCGCCGGCGCTTTATAGTGGCCGACCTCCGTTTCATCAAGTAGCGAAGCCCCATGTCCGAGCCACGCAAGATCCTCGTCACCAGCGCCCTGCCCTACGCCAACGGTTCGATCCACCTTGGCCACATGCTGGAATACATCCAGACCGATATGTGGGTGCGCTTCCAGAAGCATCGCGGCAACCAATGCATCTATGTCTGCGCCGACGACGCCCACGGTTCGGCGATCATGCTGCGCGCGGAAAAGGAAGGCATCACCCCGGAACAACTGATCGCCAACGTGCAGGCTGAACACAGCGCCGACTTTGCCGACTTCCTCGTCGATTTCGACAATTTCCACTCCACTCACGCCGAAGAAAACCGTGAGCTGTCGAGCCAGATCTACCTCAAGCTGCGTGACGCCGGGCACATCGCCCAGCGTTCGATCACCCAGTATTTCGACCCGGAAAAGAAAATGTTCCTGGCCGACCGCTTCATCAAGGGCACCTGCCCGAAATGCGGCACCGAAGACCAGTACGGCGACAACTGCGAAAAATGTGGCGCGACCTACGCACCGACCGACCTGAAGGATCCGAAGTCGGCGATCTCCGGCGCCACTCCGGTGCTCAAGGATTCCCAGCACTTCTTCTTCAAGCTGCCGGATTTCCAGGAAATGCTGCAGGCCTGGACCCGCAGCGGCACCCTGCAGGACGCCGTGGCCAACAAGATCGCCGAATGGCTGGATGCCGGCCTGCAGCAGTGGGACATCTCGCGCGATGCGCCGTATTTCGGCTTCGAGATTCCGGGCGAGCCGGGCAAGTATTTCTATGTGTGGCTGGATGCGCCGATCGGTTACATGGCCAGCTTCAAGAACCTCTGCAACCGTACGCCGGAGCTGGACTTCGACGCGTTCTGGGGCAAGGACTCGACAGCCGAGCTGTATCACTTCATCGGCAAGGACATCGTCAATTTCCACGCGCTGTTCTGGCCAGCCATGCTCGAAGGCGCCGGCTACCGCAAGCCGACCGGCATCAACGTGCACGGCTACCTGACCGTCAATGGTCAGAAAATGTCCAAGTCGCGCGGCACCTTCATCAAGGCCCGCACCTATCTCGATCATCTGTCGCCGGAATACCTGCGCTATTACTACGCGGCCAAGCTCGGCCGTGGCGTCGATGACCTCGACCTGAACCTCGAAGACTTCGTGCAGAAGGTCAACTCCGACCTGGTCGGCAAAGTGGTCAACATCGCCAGCCGTTGCGCCGGATTTATCCACAAAGGTAACGGCGGTCTGCTGGTCGACAACAATGCCGCGCCGGAGCTGACCGAGGCCTTCCTCGCCGCTGCGCCGAGCATTGCCGACGCTTACGAAGCCCGAGATTTTGCCCGCGCGATGCGTGAAATCATGGCCCTGGCTGACCGCGCCAACGCGTGGATCGCCGACAAGGCGCCGTGGTCGTTGAACAAGCAGGAAGGCAAGCAGGATGAAGTCCAGGCGATCTGCGCCACCGGCATCAACCTGTTCCGCCAGTTGGTGATCTTCCTCAAACCGGTACTGCCGCTGCTGGCCGCTGATGCCGAGGCGTTCCTCAACGTCGCGCCGCTGACCTGGAATGACCACACCACCCTGCTAGCCAATCACCAGCTCAACGAATTCAAACCGTTGATGACCCGCATCGACCCGGTAAAAGTGCAAGCCATGACCGACGCCTCCAAGGAAGACCTGACCGCCAGCCAGACCGACACTGGCGCAGCCGCCCCTGCGGGCAACGGCGAACTGGCCAAGGATCCGCTGTCGCCGGAAATCGATTTCGACGCCTTTGCCGCCATCGATTTGCGCGTCGCTTTGATCGTCAAGGCCGAACACGTCGAAGGCGCGGACAAGCTGTTGCGCCTGACCCTCGACATCGGTGACGAGCAACGCAACGTGTTCTCCGGGATCAAGAGCGCGTATCCGGACCCGTCCAAACTCGACGGTCGTCTGACCATGATGATCGCCAACCTCAAGCCACGGAAAATGAAGTTCGGTATTTCCGAAGGCATGGTGATGGCAGCCGGTCCCGGCGGTGAAGAGATCTACCTGCTGAGCCCTGACAGCGGCGCCAAGCCGGGTCAGCGCATCAAGTAAGACGTTGCGATAAAACGATCCCACCGACGTGCTCTGCATGCCGGTGGGATTTTTCATATCTGGCCCGATAGTGCCTACCCTTAAGAGACACCCGCCCGTTTCGCTGGCAGAACCATGACCGAACTCGTGTTAACGCTGATCAGTGCTGCGCTGCTCAACAACTTCGTGTTGCACTGGCCGCTGGGCGTCGCTCCGCTGCTGGCGGGCAGCCGTCGCCAAGTGCATGCGCTGGGATTGGCGACGTTGTGCCTGATGGTGGTGGTCGGCGTTATCGGTCAGGCGATCTGGCAGTGGATACTGCTGCCGTTGCAGCTTGAAGCGCTGCGCCTGTTCGTGTTTCTGCCGTTGAGTGTGTTGTTGATCGCGCCGCTGCTGAAACTGCTGGCGCGCGGGCTGCCGGATTGGCCGTTCGACGGATTGTGGCCGCTGCTGCTCGGCAATGCCGCCGTCCTCGGGCTGGCGTTGATCAATGCGCAAAATGATCAAGGCCTGCTGCACGCGACAGCATTGAGTTTCGGCGCCGGGCTGGGTTTCTGGCTGGTGTTGAGCGTGTTCTGCGATCTGCGCGAGCGCACGGTCGACAACGATATTCCCCTGCCCTTTCGCGGCCTGCCGATCGACCTGATCAGCGCCGGACTGATCGCAGTGATTTTTCTCGGATTCAGTGGATTGATCAAAACATGAGTCTGCTTCAACGCATCGATGCCCTGCTGCCGCAGACCCAATGCGGCAAGTGCGGCCATCCCGGATGCAAACCCTATGCGCAAGGCATTGTTGACGGCGAGCCGATCAACAAGTGCCCGCCGGGCGGCGAAGAAACTATCGCTGCGCTGGCCGAGCTGTTGAAAATACCGGTCCTGGAACTGGACATCAGCCGTGGCCCGGCACCGCCGCAAGTCGCCTTCATCCGCGAGGCCGAATGCATCGGCTGCACCAAGTGCATTCAGGCCTGCCCGGTCGACGCCATCGTCGGCGCGGCAAAACTCATGCACACGGTGCTGATCGACGAGTGCACCGGTTGTGATCTGTGCGTTGCGCCGTGTCCGGTCGACTGCATCGAAATGCATCCTTTGCCTGCGAACACGATACCAGTGGTTGGCGGTCTCGCATTCGATCTCGAAGAACAGCGCGCCCGCGCTGAAAAGCGTGACCATGCGCGCCAGCGTTTCGAGCGACGCAACCAGCGCTTGCTGCGTGAAGAACAGCAAAAGCAGGCTGAACGTGAAGCGCGAGCCGCGCGTGCGGCACAACCGCAAGTCTCGACCGCCGACCCGGTGCAAGCTGCGCTGGAGCGAGTGCGTGCGCAAAAAGCCGCGAACGCTGATGCGGCACTGAAGAAGGCCAAGGTCGATGTGGCGATGAGTCGAGCGCAACTGCACAAATCGCTGAAAGCCTTCGGTCATCCGCCGACATTCGAGCAGCAGTCGCAATTGATCGTCCTGCAGCAACAATTCGAAGCCGCCGAGCAAGCACTGGCGAATCTGGAAAGCAGCCAACCGGTAATTCCCGCCGTTCCCGCACCGACCAACGACGCCGAACTGAAGCGAGCCAAGATCCAGTTGGCCATGCGCCGCGCCGAGTTGAAAAAGGCTCAGGCAGCGGAGGCTGCGCCGGAGCAGATCGCAGCACTGGAGCAAGCCGTGACTGACGCCGAGCGCCAGGTGCAAGACCATGCCACCCCTTGAGGCAGCGGACGATCGCCTGCAACAGGCGATGAACACCGTGCTGCTCGCAGCGCTGCCGGGGCTGCTCGCTTTGTTCTGGCTGTATGGCTGGGGCGTGTTGATCAATCTGCTGTTGGCGGTCATCAGCGCGTTGCTCGTCGAAGCTGCCGTCGCCAACCTGCGTCGACAAGCCGTGCAACCGGCGCTGCGTGATGGCAGCGCGCTGGTCAGTGCAATGTTGCTGGCCGTTGCGCTGCCGGCTTATTGCCCTTGGTGGCTGACTGTCACGGCGACCGTTTCAGGCTTGTTGTTCGGCAAGCACCTGTACGGCGGCGTGGGCAGAAATCCGTTCAACCCGGCGATGCTTGGCTTTGCCATGAGCATGGTGCTGTTTCCGCAAGCGATGACCCACTGGCCCGGTCATGGCCTCGATTTCCCCTCGGCGTTGCAACAGGTTTTCAACCCGGCTCCAGCACCGGACGCTTGGGCGCAGGCCACGGCACTGGACAGTCTGCGCATCAATAAAAGCCTGACCATCGATGAGCTGTTCGCCAGCAACCCGGCCTTCGGCCGTTTCGGCGGGCGCGGTGTGGAATGGGTAAATCTGGCGTTTCTGCTCGGCGGCCTGTGGCTGTTGCAGCGGCGGATCTTTTCCTGGCACGCACCGGTGGGGATGCTCGCCAGCCTGTTCCTCATCAGCCTGTTGTGCTGGAACGGATCGGGGTCCGATTCCCATGGTTCGCCGCTGTTTCATCTGCTCAGCGGCGCAACCATGCTCGGTGCATTTTTTATCGTGACAGAACCTGTGTCCGGCGCGAAAAGCGCCCTCGCCCGCCTGCTGTTCGGCATTGGCGTCGGCTTGCTCACCTATCTGATTCGCACTTGGGGCGGTTACCCGGACGGCGTCGCGTTTGCGGTGTTGCTGATGAATCTGCTGGTGCCGACGCTGGAGCGCTTCGCCGCCAGCCGCCATCTGCCGGTGAGCACATGAACCGCTCAGCAAGTGTCGCGACCCTGGTGCTGCTGGCACTCATTGGCGCGAGCGCGACATACGTGTTGCAGCGCAGCAGTGCACCGCAGATTGCCAGCGAGCAGCGCTTGCTCGATAGCCGCCAACTGCTCGATGTCATGCCTGCAGCGCTCTACGACAATCAGCCGCTGGAGCAACCGCTGACGCTCGCCGAGCCTGTTTTGCGCCATAGCACGCTGTCAGGCGGCTATCGAGCGACCCGCTCCGGACAGACAGTTGCGGTGCTGTTGCGCAGTCGCAGCGAAGGTTACGCAGGCACTCTGGAACTGCTGATAGCCATCGATGCAAACGGCAGAGTTCTAGGCGTGAAAACCCTTGAGCAGCGCGAAACGCCAGGATTGGGTGGTTACATCGGTGAATGGCCGAATGCCTGGCTTCAGACCTTTCTCGGCAAATCCCGCACTGAGCCGACGGACGCCGGTTGGGCGCTGAAAAAGGATCAGGGGCAGTTCGATCAAATCGCTGGCGCGACCATTACCTCCCGTGCCGCCATCAACGCGATTCATGACGCACTGCGTTATTTCGATGAGCATCAGGCGCTGCTGTTAGGGGCTGGCTCATGAAACGCACGGCGAGTTTATTGATGCTGGTGCCGCTATTGGGCGCCACACAAACACTCAGCGCTGCACTGGGGATAACCTTGATGCTCGGCGCGGTACTTGGCGTTTTTGCCGTTTGCATGTCGCCGCTGCGCGAACGCCTGACGGGCACCCGTGCGTTGCTAGCCAGCCTGATACTTGCCGCGACGCTGACCAGTTGCGCAAACATCATGGCGCAACGCTGGCTTTTGTCATGGCAGCAGACGTCTGAGCTCTACATAGGGCTGATCGCCTTGCACTGCGTCGTGCTTGAATACCACGGTGCCTTCCGCGAGCCCGTCGCTGTCAGCTTCAAACGCTGCGCCTTGTTCGGCGCGCTCATGCTGGTGGTCGGCGGGCTGCGCGAGATCATCGGTTATGGCAGCCTTGGCCGAGGTCTTTCGGAGCATTGGCAAGGTCTGGTTTTGTTCCCCGATGGGCTGCATCTGTTTACGCTGGTCCCCGGCGCTTTCGTTTTACTGGGCCTGCTTCTCGCCGTACGTCAGGCGTGGACACGCCGCAACTCTGTCATCAAGGAAACGCATCGCCCATGAATGCTGCAAAACGTCTTGAGATATTTCGCCGACTGCACGAAGACAATCCCGAGCCGAAAACCGAACTGGCCTACTCTTCGCCGTTCGAGCTGCTGATTGCGGTGATTCTTTCGGCGCAGTCCACCGATGTCGGCGTCAACAAGGCGACCGCCAAACTCTTTCCCGTCGCCAATACACCCGCCGCGATTCATGCGCTGGGTGTCGAGGGGCTGTCCGAGTACATCAAGACCATCGGCCTGTACAATAGCAAAGCGAAGAACGTCATTGAAACCTGCCGTTTGCTGGTTGAACGCCACGGCGGCGAAGTTCCGCAAACCCGAGAAGAACTGGAAGCCCTGCCCGGCGTCGGGCGCAAGACCGCCAACGTGGTGCTCAACACCGCTTTCCGTCAATTGACCATGGCGGTCGACACGCACATTTTCCGCGTCAGCAATCGCACCGGCATCGCGCCGGGGAAAAATGTGGTGGAAGTTGAAATGAAGCTGATGAAGTTTGTACCGAAAGAATTCCTGCTCGACTCCCATCACTGGCTGATTTTGCATGGCCGCTATGTTTGCCTGGCGCGTAAACCGCGCTGTGGCAGCTGCCGCATCGAAGATTTGTGCGAATACAAACATAAAACTTCTGACGATTGAGCCGTCATCGGTTTTTCGTATCCATCGATTGAAAAAATCTTTTTTACCCGCCGCAGTAATGTCGATATAAGGAGCGCCAAAGGCAGTCTTAGCCGGGAGTTGACTTCATGAGTACCGACAAAGAGCAACTGGATGTAGAAGAAGATTTTATCGCCGTCGAGGCCGATGAGGTCGAACCGGTGGTCGAGGTGGCGAAGACCAACCTCAGCAAGCGTCGCACAATCGACAACCTGCTTGAGGAGCGCCGACTGCAAAGGCAATTGGCCGATTACGATTTTGATCTGTGATACCTGAAGGCCTCCCGAAGCGGAGGCTTTTCATTTCTGCGACAACCGAGCTTGATCGGCCCATGACGGTCTCAGCTGTCGAATCGTTCATACCAGGCCGTTGCGCTGCGCCAACTCGATCAGATCAACCAGAGACCGCGCATTGAGTTTCAGCAACAGGCGAGTCTTGTAAGTGCTTACAGTCTTGTTGCTCAAAAACATGCCGTCGGCGATTTCCTTGTTGGTCTTGCCGCGCGCCAATTGCTGCAACACCATCATTTCCCGCCCGGACAGACGATCAACCATGTCCGCCTCACTCGCATTGCCCAGACTGGTACGCACAGTGTGCAGGGCCTGATTGGGGAAATAGCTGTAGCCGGACAGAACTGCCTTGATCGCACTCAGCAGTTCGGTCAGATCCTGCTGCTTGCACACATAACCCGCTGCACCCGATTGCATGCAACGCATTGAAAAATGCCCGGGAGCCTGGGAAGTCAGCACCAGCACTTTCACCGGCATGGCAGTGGAGGTCAGGCGCGCAATAACTTCCAGTCCGTCGAGTTTGGGTATTCCAATATCCAGGATGACAAGATCGGGTATTTGTTCACGAGCAATTTGTAGTGCATCAACGCCATTATCCGTTTCTGCAATGACTTCGTAGCCATGCCGTTCCATCAGCATACGTACCGCAAGTCGAATGACGGGGTGGTCATCCACGATCAGCACTTTATTCATGGGCAAGTCCAGTTTTCGCTGTTCGAATTTTTAGAACACGCACGATATCCCAGTCACTTGCTTCAAGGCATGGCAACTTTTACACGCATTTGCATCGAGAGACATTCCCTACAGGCATTGAGGATAATTCCCACAAATAGGCCCCGTCGCATCCATCGCAACTGCTTCCCGTCCTTCAAGACTGCAGCGAATTTCCGTTTACTGCGCACACGTCCTACGCAGCTCCGAATTCCAACCGAGCCATTTGAAATTTCCTGGACTACTTTTTGCCGGCTGCCGATTCGACATATGACGTAACGAACCGCCGCTACTGCATATTCGACGCACCAGCAGCCCTTCTATAAAACTTGAAACAACAGCCTGAAACTTCAATGAAGGCTTTTGCTATATATAGAAATATTCAACCTCAAACAAACAGCATAGAACTTTAACCATGCTCAAGATAACGAACAAGATCACTAACCCAATGACAGTCATCGCGATATTCGCCATTATCTCGGAAACTTCAGCGGCGGTATCGCTGCCGTTTCTCGACAACAAGGACCGGGAGATTTATGTCTGGTTTCTGATCAGCTTTCCGTTTTACTTGTTATTTCTTTTTTTTATCACGCTCAACTTCAACCACCGCTCGCTCTACTCGCCCTCGGATTTCGGCAAGGACAAAAATTTCCTGAAGGCGGCTGAACATTCGGAACGCGACAGCGAACGAAAAATACCGTTGCGAAAAACCGATGGATCGTGCGCTTTCGAGATAACCAGCTGCGTGGTGTCCAGCAACACGGGGAGCGGCGGATTCCAGCGTCCATGCAGGATTCACAACGCGCCTGACCCACCAACCGATATTGATGGCCAAGCGAACCCCGTGGTGCAGACGATCAAACTGTCACCGCTGATAAGCGAACTGAACATCATCGACGCCCGGGACGTTGATGCGTCCAGGGAGTTCGATGCGATTCTCGACACTCTTCGGAGCGCCGGTAAAAAAAATCCGCGAGTGCTGGTTTTTCTGTCGAATCATGTTTCGGACTCTCTGGCGCATACTTCGCTGCAACAGATCAAACAGGCGAAGAAAAGCTCATGTGCAACACTGTGTGTCGTTTACAACCTGTGTACACAGACAGTTACCCTGCTGGGGCGAACCAGCTGACAGGCGTGGCACATCCCGCAAGCGGGCAGACAAGAGAAACGGCTTGATGAACCCGATGAAAATTCCGAAAAAAAAGGCGGCCCTGAACTGGCCGCCTTTTTTATTGCGCGTGGGTCTGAGCCACTCAGAACAACTTGCGGCCCTTGTTGGCAGCAATGCGCATGCGCAGCGCGTTGAGCTTGATGAAGCCCGCCGCGTCGGCCTGGTTGTAAGCGCCGCCATCTTCTTCGAAGGTGGCGATGTTGGCGTCGAACAGCGAATCGTCGGACTTGCGACCGGTGACGATGACGTTGCCCTTGTACAGCTTCAGGCGCACTACGCCGTTCACGTTGACCTGCGAAGCATCGATCATCTGTTGCAGCATCAGACGCTCAGGGCTCCACCAGTAACCGGTGTAGATCAGGCTGGCGTACTTGGGCATCAGCTCGTCTTTGAGGTGAGCGACTTCGCGGTCCAGAGTGATCGATTCGATGGCGCGGTGCGCGCGCAGCATGATGGTGCCGCCCGGGGTTTCGTAGCAGCCACGGGACTTCATGCCGACATAACGGTTTTCGACGATGTCGAGACGACCGATGCCGTGCTCGCCGCCGATCCTGTTCAGCGTCGCCAGTACGGTGGCCGGGGTCATTTCGACGCCGTCCAGTGCGACGATGTCGCCGTTGCGGTAGGTCAGTTCCAGGTATTGCGGGGTGTCGGGAGCCTTCTCCGGGGAGACGGTCCAGCGCCACATGTCTTCTTCGTGCTCGGTCCAGGTGTCTTCCAGCACGCCGCCTTCGTAAGAGATGTGCAGCAGGTTGGCGTCCATCGAGTACGGAGATTTTTTCTTGCCATGGCGTTCGATCGGGATCGCGTGCTTCTCGGCGTAGTCCATCAGCTTCTCGCGGGACAGCAGGTCCCACTCGCGCCAAGGGGCGATCACTTTCACGCCAGGCTTGAGCGCGTAGGCGCCCAGTTCGAAGCGCACCTGGTCGTTGCCCTTGCCGGTAGCACCGTGGGAAATGGCGTCGGCGCCGGTTTCGTTGGCGATTTCGATCAGGCGCTTGGCGATCAGCGGACGGGCGATGGAAGTACCCAGCAGGTACTCGCCTTCGTAAACGGTGTTGGCGCGGAACATCGGGAACACGAAATCACGCACGAACTCTTCGCGCAGATCGTCGATGTAGATTTCTTTGACGCCCATGGCCTGAGCCTTGGCGCGGGCCGGCTCGACCTCTTCGCCTTGACCGAGATCAGCGGTGAAGGTCACCACTTCACAGTTATAAGTATCCTGCAGCCACTTGAGGATCACCGAAGTGTCCAGGCCGCCGGAATACGCCAGAACGACCTTGTTTACGTCCGCCATGCCATCACTCCACGGGGTTCTACGGAAAGCCGGGGAGTCTACCGCTCAAACGCGATAATTTACAGAGGCGCGACAGCTTAAGACGACAAAGCGACAGAATCTGTCGAGAGCGCGACGATGACCGGCGAGTCAGGAAGTCGTTGCGGCCGTGGCCGGCGTACTCGCTTGCGGCGCCGGAGCCGGGGCGGTAGTCGGTGCGACGCGCGACAGTTTCACGTTGACCCGACGGTTCTTCGCACGATTGGCCTTGCTGGTGTTGGGCACGATCGGATACTGCTCGCCGTGGAAACGCACGGTGATCTGCGATTCCTGAATGCCGTTGGCCTTGAAGAAATCCACCACCGCCAGCGCGCGGCGGCGCGACAATTCGCGGTTGGTCAGACGATTGCCGCTGTTGTCGGAATGACCGTCGAGGTCGATGTGGTTCACCGTCGGGTCGGCCTTCATGTATTCGAGCATCACTTGCAGCTTGGCCTTGGCAGCCGGGTCCAGCTCAACGCCTTCGCCGGGGAAGCCGATCTGCGACTGCTTGATCTGGTCGAAATTCTGCGGCAGCAATTTCGCCACACAGCCTTGATAGTCGTTGAACGCCTTGCTGAATTTCACCGGCAACAAACGCACCTCGGAGACGCGGCCATCGCCAGACGCACGGCGTACCACCGGGCTGCGACCGTCCAGCAGACCGCTGATCAATCCCCCGGCCTGGGATTGCGAGCTGTTGAACAACACATTGCCGCTGCCCAGACGCACAGAGCCCAGATTGATGTCGCCACGCCCTGGCTGCCAAGGTGCAGCGGCAGCGAGCAAAGTCGCCGAACCGCCGCCGAGCATGGCGTTGTAGGCGTTCAGGCGAAAGATCGCCTGCTCACCGGCCTTGCGCACGAACTCGCCCGAGCCGAAATCGGTGATCGGCTGGGTCAGGCGGCATTCGAACTGGTCGCCGGCGACCGTCCACTCAATGTTCTCCAGACGGGTCTGGTAAGTCAGCGCCATCGCGGGAAGGCTGGCAAACACACTGAGCAGGGCTAAATAACGCTGGCGCACGGGAGGCTCCATTGGCTTGTGAAACACAAACACCGATTCACACAATGTTTACGGCATACCTCCGGGATATCGGACGCTTGTGGCAAAACTTGATAGCGGGTGCCTGCAAGAGTCTTTTCCGGTAGCATTCGCCTCAGTTTGACCCGCCTGGAATCCCCTCATGTCCGACCGCCTGACCCTGCTGCGTCCCGACGACTGGCACATTCATCTTCGCGATGGTGCCGTGTTGACCAATACCGTTGCCGATGTGGCCCGCACCTTCGGGCGCGCGATCATCATGCCGAACCTGGTACCGCCGGTGCGCAACGCCGCTGAAGCCGACGGCTATCGTCAGCGCATTCTCGCTGCCCGCCCGGCCGGCAGTCAGTTCGAGCCGTTGATGGTGCTGTACCTCACCGACCGCACCCAACCGGAAGAAATTCGTCAGGCCAAGGCCAGCGGTTTCGTCTACGCCGCCAAGTTGTACCCGGCCGGCGCGACCACCAACTCCGATTCCGGCGTGACCAGCATCGACAAGATCTTCCCGGCGCTGGAAGCCATGGCCGAAGTCGGCATGCCGCTGTTGATCCACGGTGAAGTCACCCGTGGCGACGTCGATGTATTCGACCGCGAAAAGATTTTCATCGACGAGCACATGCGCCGCGTGGTCGAGCGTTTCCCGACGCTGAAAGTGGTGTTCGAACACATCACCACCGGCGACGCCGTGCAGTTCGTCAACGAGGCTTCGGCCAACGTCGGCGCGACCATCACCGCGCATCACCTGCTGTACAACCGCAACCACATGCTGGTCGGCGGGATTCGGCCGCACTTCTACTGCTTGCCGATTCTCAAGCGCAACACCCATCAGGAAGCCTTGCTCGACGCCGCCACCAGCGGCAGCGCCAAGTTCTTCCTCGGCACCGACTCGGCGCCCCACGCCCAGCACGCCAAGGAAGCCGCCTGCGGTTGCGCCGGTTGCTACACCGCTTACGCCGCCATCGAGATGTATGCCGAAGCGTTCGAACAGCGTAACGCGCTGGACAAGCTCGAAGCCTTCGCCAGCCTCAACGGCCCGCGTTTCTACGGCCTGCCGGCAAATACCGATCGCATCACCCTGGTCCGTGAAGAATGGACCGCCCCGACCAGTCTGCCATTTGGCGAGCTGACCGTTATCCCGCTGCGCGCCGGTGAAAAACTGCGCTGGCGCCTGCTGGAGGAACACGCGTGAGTGAAGACAATTTCGACGATGAACTGGACGGTCAAGGTGGCGGCGGCGGTTCCCGTCATCCGATGGCAGCGCGTTTTCGCGGCTACCTGCCGGTTGTCGTCGACGTAGAAACCGGTGGCTTCAACGCAGCCACCGATGCCTTGCTGGAGATTGCCGCGACCACCATCGCCATGGATGAAAAGGGTTTCGTCTACCCGGATCACACCTACTTCTTCCGCGTCGAGCCATTCGAAGGCGCCAACGTTGAAGCGGCAGCGCTGGAGTTCACCGGGATCAAGCTCGATCATCCGCTGCGCATGGCCGTCAGCGAAGAAACCGCGCTGACCGACATCTTCCGTGGGATCCGCAAGGCGTTGAAAGCCAACGGCTGCAAGCGGGCAATTCTGGTCGGGCACAACAGCAGTTTCGACCTGGGCTTCCTCAACGCCGCAGTTGCGCGCCTGGACATGAAGCGCAACCCGTTCCACCCGTTCTCCAGTTTCGACACCGCGACCCTGGCGGGTCTGGCGTATGGTCAGACCGTGCTGGCGAAAGCCTGTCAGGCGGCCGGCATCGATTTCGACGGTCGTGAAGCGCACTCGGCGCGTTACGACACCGAAAAGACCGCTGAGCTGTTCTGCGGCATCGTCAATCGCTGGAAGCAGATGGGCGGCTGGGAAGACTTCGACGACTGATCCTCGTCGAGCAAATCCCGCGCATGAAAAAACCGCCCTTTGCAGACTGTGTGAAAACCTAGCAATCTGCGCAGCGCTCAAAGAAAATGCTCCGTA
>NZ_RCOD01000047.1:0-32170 GCF_004307505.1 Pseudomonas sp. Sample_11 | reverse complement strand
CCAGCCAATTGCGACCGGGCGTGCATATCGGCAAACCAACCTGCCGCCGTATGAACTGCCGAAACACAAAACCCGCATGACCATCAAAAGCCGCACTCATAAGGGGGCAGGTTTCAATGAGCTGCGGTTTGAGGATGAGTTGGGGCAGCAGGAGGTGTTTATTCATGCGGAGAGGGATAAGAACGTTCATGTCAAAAACGACAATAGGGTCTTTGTTGGCAATGATCGTAAAGAAGAGATTGGGAACGATGAGCATGTTGTGATCGGTAATGATCAAATTCACGCCATAGGCCAGAATCGCAATCTGGACGTCGGCCGTGACTATAAGGTTTTCATTGGACGCGATCGGTGGGATGCCGTGGGCAATGACCGATACGAGTCCACATGCGCCAACCGCTATATCGAAGTTGGCGGTGATAGCGAGCACACCATCAAGGGGTTGCATAGCATTCAGGCAGGTCAGGGGTTTAAGTGCGCTACGACCGTTTATAGCTTGCAGGCCAGTGAGAAAGTCGTCTTCAAAGGCCCAGGGGGCAGTATCACTCTCGATGCTCAAGGCATTCACCTCAACGGCTTAGCCATCACAATCCAAGGGCCAGTGTCGGCAACGGCGTCGGGCGGCGGGCAACCTTTTTCTCTGCAACTGGAGCCCGAGGCGGGACACACTTGCGTGGAGAAAATAAAATGACTCCAACTATTATCCAGGCCTTCGCGAAGGAGCAGCACGCCGCCAATGCGTCGTTGTATCTGTTGCTTGATCCATTGGCGGACTGCGCCGAAGACGACCCATTGCATATCGACGCTCTGTGCCAATCATTAGGCAGCGATGCAGTAACTAAACTGCGCCGCCCAGATTTGGCCCATACACCGCAAGCATGCCCGGTGCTGGTGACTCTAGCCGCGGCTGGTGCCGAACCCTCAGGGTACTTATTGTCGTTGTCGGCACTGCGTGCCAAAGAAGATGAACGTCGCTCAAGACGCTATGTATGTGGATGGCTCAGCAGTGCCGCAAAAGCCACGACGGTCAGCAGTCACCTGATAAAACTCGGTTATCTACCAATCTCGGTGGGCACAAAATTCTTTCCGGTGTATGAGCCGTTACGCCTGGAATTGCTGGTCGCAACGTTGAAAGTTGGGGAGACAGGAAACTGGTGGCCGATCCATCAGTGGCTCGTCCCCACAAGCAGTGGCGCCAGCAGTCGCTTGATTGGCCAGCCGGATACGAGCGTTGAATTCTCGGCATTCACCAGCTCAGTACAACAGGATGCCGCACTGGTGTCCTCACTGCTCGGCGCTTGGCGTCGCGCTGTCAGCCTTCCGCTTGCTTACGCTCCTGCTCGCTGGAAAGGCCCTACCTTGCTTCCTCATCAAGCCGCTGCTCAGGCATATAAACAGATACGTGACGCTCGCCATTTGGGGCTGAAAAACCAGCACGACATTGTGGCCTTGGCATTACACCGTCTGATGCTGCATTCGAGCCTCCATACACACACAGATATAGGCCTGGTCATAGAGCGGGCAATCGAGAATGGCACCTCACTCGCAAAACTTTTTGCCGAATTGAATGACCAGTCCTGGCAAAGGATCGTGTCGGATTTGACCTTTGCAGGAGCACATCAATGACCCTGAGTTCGCAGCTTGAGATTACCGTAGTAGAAACATGCCTTCCTTCGGACCAATGCAACGCCTGCAACCGGCAAGGATTACCAATCCTCCCGCTGCGAAAGGCTCTGGTACCGCGAGCTAGCGAAGACACCGGTGCGATGTCCAATTCGCGCATGGGCCTGCGTACATTACGCGCGGGCTATTTGTACGTACTACTTGATCAGCAGACCTGGCAAGCCTATCAAGTGACCCCCGATGGTTATCTACGTCAGTTCAATCCCGACGCACCTCCCGAGGCCAATGAGACTCCATTGTGCGATGCCTGTACCTCGGCGGGCCACGACGCTCCAGCGTCCTTTCTCAACATCGATATCCGTAAGTACACCCATGCGTGGCTGGCCTTTGCCAGTGATCCGTGGCCTCGCAGCGTTCTCGACGCTTATAAAAACAGCGCTGCTTCGGGACGCTTCCGAAAACTCGACCTGCGAACTGCTCTGGACGCCCCCGACGGCGTAGAGAACGCGTTGCTGATGACAGCGACGGAGCCTCGCGTGGATCAGCAAGTTCATGAATACCAGCGTCATCAGGCTGTCGGAGACCTGGATAAGGTCCATGGGTTTCACAGCCGCGTAACACGGTTGGGTGCACTAAAGAATTACTTGCGCCAAACGATTGACCAGCAAGGGTTGCAGCAAGGTGTACTCGCTCTGGTGCTGGACGACACGGTGGGCCTGATTCAACAGTACAACTACTTGCGTAACGGCTGGATTGAGGCGCGTCAGCGATACATTGAAGACCCGATGAGGACCTACAAGCGCCAAACGTCAGATCTGCTACTGGCGATTCGCCAAATGCACCCGATCTGGGCCGACCAGCAGACCGCCTCATTTGCTCCCATGACGGGCGATGCGGCCCCGACCTTTGGCGACCCGGAGGTGGAGCGTCGACGCGCCATCGAAGAAAAAGTCCGGAAATACAATGCGTCACTGGAAAAGCGCTACAGCGAAGCCGATCGCGCCTCGTTTGAAGAAGACTATCAGCGCGAGTTGGCAAACTACCAACACTACATCGATTGGTGCGGCAGGCAATACGCAGAGCTCTGCCATGGCGCGTCGTTCAAGCACATTGAGGAGCATGACTATGATGGCGCTGATTTCACGTCAGGAGTGGCCTACAGTCTGACCATGACGATGTGCCTGCGCGGCGGCATCAGCGAAGCACCGCTCGTCAACCAAAACAGCGCCAATGAAAAAGCGCCTTTTACGGATAAAGACCCGACAGCGAAGCTTTGGCTCGAGTGGCTGAAAAATCCGCAGAGCCCGGTCTATCGCGCGATATTGAGGCGGGACGAATCGCTGCTGGCGGGCTTGTTACCCAGTTTCAGCGTGACCGGCGACGCCGACTGGAACGACAGTGAAAAGCTTTACTCGGCAGTGTCCAAGGCGCTGACCAGCGATGAATTCAACCGCTATGTCCAGCCGCGTATCCAGACCGCCATGGCCCAACTCCTCGGCGCACTCAACGCCGCCAGCGCACGACTCCAACCGAGACTCGGGCCCGGCGTCAGTCGTGTAGTTTCTCGACTCAACAGTGCAAGCCAGCTGTTGTACAACGGCGTCCACCTCACCGAACTCAAGATTCAAATGAAGTTCAGCGAGTACTACGCGTTGCTGTCCGAATACTTGCGCAAGGCGCAAAGTCGGGCGTCCGAAGCTATCCGTTTGGGCGAAAAAAGCGCAAAAGCCAACGTGGACAAGGTGAACCACAAGTTCCAAAAGGTGCAAAGGAAAGTCGTCCCGCTGATCAGGACAGGGCTTCTCAGCATGGCCGTGCTGGACCCCAAAGTGGCTAATCAACTGATCACCCTGACGGTTTGGGTGGAGGGCGAAGCCGACGATCTGCGACGCGACCTGATGCGCAATACCGAGCAAGGCGTTGGCCGCGCGGGAGCCAGCGCCCAGCATTTACTGCAGGAAGCAGCGGTAGGCGTTGGCAGCCTGGACCCGAAGGCCCGGGCGACGTTACGCGGGCTCATGGTGTCAACAACGGTAGCAGCCAACTGGGTGCGTGCGGGGTTCACCGGGCTACGGGGAGTTGCCGGCAGCGGTCAGCTGTTGCTGGCGTTGGGCGGGTTTTATCTGCTCAACGACTCCATGAAGAAAAACTTTGAAGAAGCCGAGCGAGCGCTGGGCGACAAGGCTCCTGAAGCCAGACTGGCGCTGTATGGCGCGACGCTGGGGGTACTGGCTGCCGGCATGGAAGTGATAGGGATCGCACTTGAAGCAGGCGCGGGGAGAATTCAGCATGCGGCAGGCTTGCCTGCTCGGGTGACAGCTTCCGCCAAGGCTACATATCGGGCTGGCCAGATAATTGCCAGAGCGGGAGCCGTGATTGGAGCCGTGACCGGGTTGTTTGATGCGACGCAGGCTGGGATGGCGGCTAGTAGAACTTGGAAGCAAGGAGATAAATCAGCAGCAGGAGGATATGCATTATCGGGAGTTTTGTATGCACTCGCAGCTGGCGCAGGCATCTTTGCCGCATCAACGACATCACTGGCTCTTATGGGGCCGTTAGGCGTTGCGATAGTCCTAGGCATCGTAGCGTTTTCCCTACAAAAGTGGGCTCAACGGCAGGAATCCACACCACTGGAAACATGGGCCAGGCGCTGCATCTTCGGTTACGCCGACGAAACGCCAAAGATTCACTGGAATCAGCCCGAACACGCCTCGATTGCCGTCGCCGAACTCAACGCAGCAACTTTTGGCGTCGAAGCCGATGTTCGCTTTCGTCTGCGTTTGATCGCCGGCCAGAGCCACCATCGGGGTGGTTCGACCGGCGGCGCAGGCACCCTCGCTCAGGAAGAGAGGCTGGAATATCGCCTGGTATTACCCTGCTTTCATCCGGAACATTCGAATTATCAATGGACCCTGCGCCTCCTGCGCGAGGGCGACAATCCATACACTGAGGGTATCGGCGAAGTAGCCGCGAGCGGCAACCTGATTGCTCCTCCCGCGCCATTGACAGCCAACGGCACGACCGAACCCGCCCGAAAAATACATTATCAGGCGGAGGCCGGCACGCCGACCGTCAAAACTCGCAGCGCCATGTCACCCAACAACAGCGCCCTACAGGTCTTGGACATTTCGGGCGCCCTCGTATTCAAGTCTTTGGAACGTTCCCAACGAGTCGAAGGGGCAATCCTGTCGTTGACCTACTGGCCAGATCGCACCGTCACCGAAGGCTATGCAGCACTGACTCTTACAACGTACTCCAACCTTTAATCTTTCCAGAGTTCACTTGATGTTTTTCACCAAACCTTTACTCGATCCCCCCGCCCCAGGCTGGAAGCGCGATTTGCCAATGCCGGATCTGCCCCCAAGTACCGATCCTTATCCGCCAGTGCTACCCCATCCACCCAATTATCTTGATTCCGTTTACCTGGAGTTGCCACGCTCGGCATACAGGAAGCGCGGCCTTTGCGCATGCGTCGCAGTGGTCTTAATCCTTCTCGCCATTTTTTCACTACTCATTGGAGGTGCGTATATATTGGCAACGGCCAGTTTTCTGCCCTTAGTCCCGAGCCTAGGAATGCTCCTGAGCTCTATCTCCGGTTTTTGGTTAGGTATCTATGCTTGGCGCATGACTGTGCAAGCCCCCCTCGACGAACCCATCCGCTTCAACCGCTTGCGCCGCAAAGTCTATGTCTATCGGTACCATCACGATGGCTTACGCCCATTCAGCCGAACTGCCTGGGGTGTGCGTACGGAGGTATACGACTGGAATGATCTGCGTGCCGAGGCGAGCAGCGTATATGGCCCCATGGGCACTGGCGGCCTGATCGAGTCGGTGAGCATCGCCGTGGTGAAACCCGGCACCTGTCAGGTGCTCGAGCGTTTCCATTTCGCCCACGGCACCATGCAGGGCGAAATGTACTGGGCCATGGCCCAACTGTTCATGCAGCAAGGCCCGCAAGCCCTGCCCACTTTCCCCAGACCACCGCGCGACTGGAACAACGAAGACGCGCGCTTCAACCTCGCCCGCCGCCTCGCCCCGAAAGTGCAATGGCCCGCCGACATTGATCTGCAATCAAGGACGGCTCCGTAATGTCGTACACCGAACCGTTACTCGAGCCACCAGCGCCGGGCTGGAAACGCGATCTGCCAAAGCCGGATCGAACTCCTAGCAACCTCCCATATTCACCCGTGATGCCAAGTCCGCCTAATCATGCGGATGCCATTTACCTTGAACTACCACGCTCGGCACTGAGAACACGAGGGCTAGGCGCCTGGTTGGGGATAGCTATTCTAGGTTTGTCCTTTCTCCTGCTTACAACTCCCCTAATCCTCCCTCCTGCACCATGGGAATCTGTTGATTGGGGCTTCATTCTAGTCTGCCTCGGTTTATCCATTGTCCTGTTTTGGTTCGGTATTCATGTCTGGCGAATGGACGTAGAAGCCCCCCGCGACGAACCCATCCGCTTCAACCGCCTGCGCCGCAAAGTCTACGTCTATCGCTTCCACCACGACGGGCTACGCCCATTCAGCCGAACTGCCTGGGGCGTGCGTGCCGAGGTTTACGACTGGGATGATCTGCGCGCCGAGGTGAGTAGCGTATATGGCCCCATGGGCACTGGCGGCCTGATCGAGTCGGTGAGCATCGCCGTGGTGAAACCCGGCACCTGTCAGGTGCTCGAACGCTTCCATTTCGCCCACGGCACCATGCAAGGCGAAATGTACTGGGCCATGGCCCAACTGTTCATGCAGCAAGGGCCGCAAGCCCTGCCCACCTTCCCCAGACCACCGCGGGACTGGAACAACGAAGACGTGCGCTTCAATCTCGCCCGCCGCCTCGCCCCGAAAGTGCAATGGCCCGCCGACATTGACCTGCAATCAAGGACGGCTCCGTAATCGTCTTTACGTCTCTCATGCTCAATCACTCGAAAAAGCCGGAGGTCGGTTGGCTTGTGGCGGGCACCCGCAATAGCTGCATCACTACTCTGTTACGCCATCAGCCCCACCACCCAATCAATGAACACCCGCAATTTCAAACTGACATGCCGGTTCGGCGGGTACGCCAGATAAAGCGGCATCGACTCAAGCTGCCAGCCTTCAAACAACTGCACCAACTCGCCCCGCGCCACATGCGCATCAGACATATACGTCGGCAACCACAACACCCCAATGCCCGCCAGTCCCGCCGCCAGATAGGCATTGCCGTCATCCACCGCAAGCACATGCCGGCCCTTGATCTGCAGGCGCTCGGTGCCGTTGTGCAACGTGTACGGAAGAGGTTTACCAGTGCGAGCCCAGAGAAAAGCGACGACGCGGTGATGGGAGTCTTGCAGTTCCAGCGGATGCTCAGGCGTCCCTTCTCGGGCCAGATAAGCCGGCGCGGCGAAAACACCCAAGGGCAGATCGGCGAGCTTGCGCGCCATCAGCGATTGATCGAGCAGCTCGCCGCCGCGCACCACGCAGTCGACGTTCTCATCGATGATGTCGACGATGCGGTCGCTGACGCCCATGTCGATCTGGATGTCCGGGTAGCGCGCGTGAAAATCCGGCAAGGCTGGCACCAGAATATGCCGCGCGAACGGGCTCGGCACGTCGATGCGCAAGCGCCCCCGTGGCCGTGCGGCGGCACCGGGCAGGCTGGTTTCGGCGTCGTCCATATCGGCGAGCAGCTTGATCACCCGCTCGTAATACGCCGCACCGTCGGCGGTAACGTTGACTTTGCGCGTGGTGCGGTTGAGCAGCTTGACCCGCAGCCGCGCCTCCAGTTGCTGCACCAGTTGCGTCACCGTGGTCTTGCTCATGTGCAAGGTGTCGGCAGCTTTGGTGAAACTGCCCGCCTCGACCACCCGGGCAAAGGCCTGCATCGCATCGAACCGGTCCATCCGCGCCCCTCGATTGTTTGGGATTTGCAAACAGTGAACGCCAAGCTTGCGCGTTTATCCGCGCACTGCAAATACCTAAAGTCGTTTCCATCAACACACTGATGGAGTCAGCCCCATGTCCAAGCGCGATGTAGTGTTCCCACCCGCCCGCCATGCCTTGTATGAGCGTCACCGTTACTCGCCGGCAATTCGCTCCAACGGTTTCCTCTTTGTCTCCGGCCAAGTCGGCAGCCGTGAGGATGGCTCGCCCGAGGCCGATCTGCGCGATCAGGTGCGCACCGCCTTCAACAACCTCAACGCGATCCTCGCTGCGGCCGGTTGCAGCTTCGATGATGCGGTGGATGTCACCGTGTTCATGGTCGATCCGCACTCGACGTTCGAAACGATCTGGACTGTGGTGCCGGAGTTCTGGGGCGAAGCGCCGTTTCCGACCATCACCGCTGTCGGCGTGACCTGGCTGGCGGGTTTCGATTTCGAGATCAAGGTGATTGCCAGACTGCCCGAAGCGGCTTGACCGCAACCGCACATAAACAGACACAACGCGCCGGCACGGAGGCTGGCCAATCTCCTCGCGAATGCGTATAACCTCGCCGTTTCGTCTACCCTGACGTGGCGCGCCGTTGACTACCGGCAGCCCTTCGAATGTTGACGCTTACGAAACGGAGAATTCTATGTTCAAGCGTACCCTCGCCCTCACCGCCGGTCTGGCGCTGTCCTTTTCTGCCCTGATGACGCAAGCCGCTGATGTGTTGCGCGTCAGCGCGATTCCCGACGAAGCCCCGACCGAGCTGCTGCGCAAGTTCGAACCGCTGGGCGCCTATCTTGAACAGCAGTTGGGCATGAAGGTGCAGTTTGTGCCTGTCGCCGACTACCCGGCCGTGGTTGAAGCGCTGGCCACCGATCGCCTCGACATGGCCTGGCTCGGCGGTTTCACTTTTGTGCAGGCACGTTTGAAGACCGACGCCACCACGCCAGTGATCCCGCTGGTGCAGCGCGAGCAGGACGCGCAGTTCACCAGCAAATTCATCACCGCCGACCCGAACGTGAAAAGCCTCGCCGACCTGAAGGGCAAGACCTTCGCCTTCGGTTCGGTGTCGTCCACCTCCGGTAGCCTGATGCCGCGTTACTTCATGCTGAAGAACGACGGCATCAAGCCTGAGGCCTATTTCAGCCGCGTCGCCTACTCCGGCGCGCATGACGCCACCGTTGCCTGGGTGCAGGCCGGCAAGGTCGATGCCGGTGTGTTGAACGCCAGCGTCTGGCAGAAACTGGTCGACGCCGGCAAGGTCGACACCAACAAGGTCAAAGTCTTCGCCACCACCCCGACCTACTTCGATTACAACTGGACCGTGCGCGGCACCCTTGATCCGAAGCTGGCCGCGAAGATCAAGAAAGCTTTCCTCGACCTCGACCCGGCCAATCCTGAGCAGAAGAAGATCCTCGATCTGCAGGCCGCCAGTCGTTTCATCGAGACCAAGCCTGAAAACTATAAGGGCATCGAGGAAGCCGCCCGCGCTGCCGAATTGCTGAAATGACCCTACGCCTCACCCAGGGCAGCCTGCGCCATGCCAATGGCGTCGATGCCCTTCGTAACATCGACGTGCAGATTGGCGCTGGCGAACAGGTAGCGATCATCGGCCCGTCCGGCGCGGGCAAGTCGAGCCTGCTCAATCTGCTGGCCACCGCGCTCAAGCCCAGCAGTGGCGACATCGAAGTACTCGGCGAACGCGCCTGGCACTTGTCGGCGCGCCAGCGTCAGCGCCTGCGTGCGCGCATCGGCCTGGTGCATCAAGCGCCGCCGATTCCGCCGCGTCAGCGGGTGATCACAGCGGTGCTGGCCGGCAAGCTCGGTCAGTGGAGTCTGGGCAAAAGTCTGCTGAACCTGCTGCATCCACTGGATGTGGCGGGCGCTCGCGCGGCGTTGGCGCGACTGGATCTGGGCGACAAACTGTTCGCCCATTGCCAGCAGTTGTCCGGCGGGCAATTGCAGCGCGTCGGCATTGCGCGAGTGCTGTATCAGGCGCCGGAAATATTGCTTGCCGACGAACCTGTCTCGGCCATGGACCCGGTGCTTGCCGGCCATACGCTGTCGATCCTTTCGCGTCACGCCCGCGAGCACAACGTCACGCTGGTGGCGAGCCTGCACGCGGTGGATCTGGCGCTGGCGCACTTTCCACGGATCATCGGTTTGCGCGACGGGCAGATTCTTTTCGATTGCCCTTCTGCTGAAGTCAGCCGCGACAAGCTCGATGCGCTGTACGCCAATGAACAACTGCAATCGCCTGCACCAACGGTCGCGCCTTTGATTGTGCAGATTCCGCGATGCTGAAAGCTGATTCCCGAGACCCGGCGGCGTGGCCGCGATTGTTGCTGACGCTGCTGGCGCTGGCTTTGCTGTGGCCGGGCATTCAGCTCAGCGAACTCGACCTGGGCGTGTTGTTTCAGGCCGATAGCCAGAACGAAATGGGCCGTTTTGTTTCGGCATTCTGGCCACCGGCGCACGATCAGGCGTTTCTGCAACTGCTGCTCAAAGCCACCCTGCAAACCCTGGCGATTGCCACAGCGGGTATGGCCCTGGCCTTGCTGCTGGCAGTGCCGGCAAGCCTGATCGCCAGTCGCGCGCTGTCGCTTTCTGCCGCTTCGCGGGGCGGCGTGCCGAGCCTGCCCGGGCGCTTGCTGCGCTGGCCGGTACGCGGCTTGCTGATCTTTTTGCGCAGCGTGCCGGAGATCGTCTGGGCGCTGTTGTTTGTGCGCGCGGTCGGCCTCGGCCCGGCGGCGGGCGTGCTGGCCATCGCCATCACCTACAGCGGCATGCTCGGCAAGGTCTACGCAGAAATTTTCGAATCCACCGACCAACGCCCTGCGCACGCATTGTTGCAGGCCGGCAGCGGTCGACTGGCGGCGTTTGCCTACGGCACGCTGCCGAATGTCGCCGCCGAATTGCTCTCCTACACCGTCTACCGCTGGGAGTGCGCGATCCGTGCCTCGGTGGTGATGGGCTTTGTTGGTGCCGGTGGTCTGGGGCAACAGATCGACCTGTCGATCCGCATGTTCGCCGGCGGTGAAGTCGCCAGCATGTTGCTGACGTTCCTGCTGCTGGTGCTGTGCGCTGATCAACTCAGCCGCCTGCTGCGCTGGAGGCTGACATGAGGCGCCTGATCAACCTGCTGCTGATCGTCGTGATCGCATTTGCGGTGTTCGCTTCCTTCGCTTATCTGGAACTGGATCTCGCCGAACTCGGCAGCGCCAATAGCCTCAAGCAGATGGGCAGTTACGTGCAGCGCTTTCTCAGTCCCGACTTGAGCGCCGGTTACCTGAAAGCCATCGCCCACGGTTCGCTGGAAACCCTGGCCATGTCGGCCCTCGGCACCCTGCTTGCGGCACTGTTCGGCATCGTTCTCGCGCTGCCCGCTGCCGGGCGTTTCGGCTGGCCGCTGCAAAGTGCGGCGCGTCTGCTGCTCAACGGCTTGCGGGCGATTCCAGAGCTGGTCTGGGCGGCGCTGATGGTGCTTGCCGCCGGTCTCGGACCGAACGCCGGCACCCTCGCCCTCGCTCTGCACACCACCGGCGTACTCGGTCGGCTGTTCGCCGAAGCGCTGGAAAACACCCCGCCGCAACCCGCCGAAGCGATCCGCTTACAGGGCGGCAATCCGATCCTCGCGTTCTGCTACGGCAC
Organism: Pseudomonas sp. Sample_11; assembly: GCF_004307505.1. Taxonomy (NCBI): domain Bacteria; kingdom Pseudomonadati; phylum Pseudomonadota; class Gammaproteobacteria; order Pseudomonadales; family Pseudomonadaceae; genus Pseudomonas; species Pseudomonas sp. Sample_11. Next base: position 20,996 of record NZ_RCOD01000047.1, on the reverse strand, counting down.
CCTGCCTAACCTCGCCCCGCAACTGCTCGCCTACTGCCTGTATCGCTGGGAAAACAACATCCGCATGGCCAGCGTGCTCGGTTTCGTCGGCGCCGGCGGCCTGGGCCAGATGCTCTATGTCAGCTTGAGTCTGTTCCAGGAAGCCCAGGCCAGTACGGTGATTCTGGCGATGCTGTTGCTGGTGTTTCTGGTCGATTGGTTGAGCGCCTGGAGCCGGCAGCGTTGGGTCAAAGCGTAGGCCGAGTGGATATCTGGCAAAAGCTGATTATGCTTCAGGAAACCTTGCAGCCCTGCGAGGCGGTCAGACTGTGCAAGCTTCACGCTAGAGCAACGGCGGCAGATGCCAACGGGCCAGAGTGCGACAGGCAGTAACGGGGGACTCCGGCCTACAACAATAAGCACGACGGAGAACACCCATGGCCACAATCGACACAGCATCCACCGGCACGCCACCGCGCAGCGGCGGCATCACCAAGGAGGAGCGCAAGGTCATCTTCGCTTCCTCACTGGGCACGGTTTTCGAGTGGTACGACTTTTACCTCTACGGCTCACTGGCGGCGATCATCGCCAAGCACTTCTTCGCCGGCGTCAACGAAACCACCGCGTTCATCTTTGCCCTGCTGGCCTTCGCCGCCGGGTTTGCGGTGCGGCCGTTCGGCGCCATCGTCTTCGGGCGTCTGGGTGACATGATCGGGCGCAAGCACACGTTTCTGATCACCATCGTGATCATGGGCGTGTCGACGGCAATCGTCGGTCTGCTGCCCGGCTACGCGACCATCGGCGTCGCCGCCCCGGTGATTCTGATCACCCTGCGTCTGCTGCAAGGCCTGGCGCTGGGCGGGGAGTACGGCGGCGCGGCGACCTACGTGGCCGAGCACGCACCACGCAACCGCCGTGGCTTTTTCACTTCGTGGATTCAAACCACCGCCACCCTCGGTCTGTTCATGTCGCTGCTGGTGATTCTCGCCTGCCGCACGGCGCTGGGTAACGAGGCGTTCGAAGCTTGGGGCTGGCGGATTCCGTTTCTGCTGTCGATCATTCTGCTGGCCGTGTCGGTGTACATTCGCCTGCAACTGAGCGAGTCGCCGGTATTCCAGAAAATGAAGGACGAAGGCAAGGCCTCGAAAGCGCCGCTGACCGAATCCTTTGCACGCTGGGACAACCTCAAAGTGGTGATCATGTCGCTGCTGGGCGGCACGGCCGGGCAAGCAGTGGTCTGGTACACCGGGCAGTTCTATGCGCTGTTCTTCCTGTTGCAAACACTGAAGATCGACGCGCAGACCGCCAACCTGCTGATCGCCGGATCGCTACTGATCGGCACACCGTTCTTCGTGATTTTCGGCAGCCTGTCCGATCGCATCGGGCGCAAACCGATCATCATGGCGGGCTGCATTCTCGCGGCGCTGACTTACTTCCCGATCTTTACTGCGCTGACCCAGTACGGCAATCCGGACGTGTTCGTCGCCCAGGAAAAAAATCCGGTCAAGGTCATCGCCAGTCCCGAGCAGTGCTCGTTCCAGTTCGATCCGGTGGGCAAGGCCAGATTCACCAGCTCCTGTGACCTGGCGAAAACGTTGCTGGCGAAACGCGCGATCCCGTACGAGAACGTCGCCGCCGAACCGAACACGGTGGCGCAGGTGCGCATCGGTGATCGCGTCATCGAGAGTTTCGAAGGCAGCGCCCTCCCCGCCGCCGACTTCAAGGCCCGCAACGACGCCTTCACCGCCAACCTCGGCGCGGCGTTGAAGGAAGCCGGTTACCCGGAAAAAGCCGACCCGGCGAAAATCAATTACCCAATGATGCTGCTCCTGCTGACCGTGCTGGTGATCTACGTGACCATGGTCTACGGCCCGATCGCCGCGTGGCTGGTCGAGCTGTTCCCGACGCGCATCCGGTACACCTCGATGTCGCTGCCCTACCACATCGGCAACGGCTGGTTCGGCGGCTTCCTGCCGACCGTGGCGTTCGCCATGGTCGCGGCCACCGGCGATATCTACTACGGGCTCTGGTACCCGATCGTGATTGCAGTGGCGACGGCGATACTCGGCACGTTCTTCCTGCCGGAAACCAAGGATCGCGACATTCTCAAAGACTGAAAAAGCCGCAGCGCCCTCTCCTGCGGGAGAGGGCCGTGGCCCTGAAAAATTTCGAACGTCTGCCGCCACGCTGTCTCCAATGTGAACACCCACAGGAGGCCAGCGCCATGAACCCCAACGACGACAAAACTCCCAACGCCCCACCCACCGATGCCAGCGGCAAACCGGTGAACGTGGTCGAGCGCGATCTGCAAGACCGCGACAACACCACCGAGGGCGTAGACAAAGTCATCACGCCGTCTTCCACTCGGGTCAAAGAGCAGGAAGCTGAAGAGCTGCAGCGCAAAGTCGATGAGATCGAGCGTAAGGTTGCAGACGGTAACTGAGTGCAGCGTGGCTGTGGCCGCGGCTTTGAGCGGCGGCTGTCAGCCCGATGACCAAAAGCTGATTTCCTACAGAATTGAACTACACAGCTGATCGACTTCACGTGCATCACAAGCGAAGCGTCTGACAGATTTGCATCGTCTGTTTGCGGATGATGTTTCCCTCGTCCCGCCAGTGACGACAACGAGCCACATCCCCCTTAGACTGCTTCACATTGATCATGGAGGTCATGATGAGCGCTGAACTTTCACTTATCGTTTCAGACTTCGAAACCGAAGAAGAGGCTGCGGAATACGACCTTTGGTATCGCGCCAAGGTACAAGCCGCACTTGATGATCCACGTCCGCCTATCCCCCACGATGAGGCAATGGTGCTGCTAGGTCAGATGCTGGAAGAGAGACGCAAGAATCGACGCGCTGCCGGTTAGCTGGAGTAAACCGGCTCTTGGAGATCTGGCTGACATCATCGACTACGTAGAACAACGCAACACTGTCGCTTCAGTTGCACTGCACCAAAAGATCAGCGCCGCAGCGCGAAGGCTTTCCTGGATACCGCATGGTTTCCGCTCCGGCCGAATACCGGGCACTCGCGAAATGGTCATTAACTCGAATTATTTACTGGTCTATCGGGTGACAGACCACATCAAAATTCTGACCTTGTTGCACGCCCGTAAAAAATATCCATAACCACTCATAAAAAAAGGCGGCCAACCGGCCGCCCAAACGTACTGCACGAGAGTCTTTTACAACGTCAGCTGCCCACGCTCTTCCTCGGTCAGCTGCTGCTTAGCCTGTTCATCCAATGCCCCGGCGCCTAGCACCTGCACCGGGCTGTCCGGGTTGTAACCGGTCGCCGGCGTGCGACTGGCGCCATCGCGCGACGGTGCCAGTTGCTCGTTGCCGAAGCTGAGTACCTGCACGGTGAACACCGAGGCCTGGTTCTGCCGCGCCGCTGCCTGTTGCTGCCGGGCGACGTCTTCCGCCGCTTGCGTAGCGGATGAAGCTGCCGAGCTCGCCGAGGTGATCGCGCCGGTATTCACCGCCGACACCACCGGCACGCCGGTCGCTTTGCCCTGCACCGAAATGTTCGCGGCGTTGACCACCGTCAGCGCGGCGATGTTGACGTTGCCTGACACGCGAATCCCCGCCTCGCCGGCATCGATGGTGCCCAGTGGCGCGATCAGGTCGATGTTGCCCGGTGCCACTTCGGCGATCGGGTTGAGCGTGGCGATACCGGCGCCGGTACTCGGCACCGATGGCGACAGCGTGACGTTGCCCCAGTTGTCGTAGACACGTTTTGGCGGTGTGTAGACCACGGTGGTTTTCGAACCGCGACCGGCGTTGATGTCGCCCTCGGCGGACCAGCCGAGAATCGAGCCGCCGAACGTAGTCATGATCCGGCTCTGGCCGAGCAGAATGCTGCCTTGCGAGTACAGCTGGATGTCGCCCGAACCCTGGGTGATGATCCCCGCCGTCGACGGCGGCGCCGCGCCTTCGATGCCGAACACCTGGCCACCGCCCGGTGTGAGCATCTGGATATCGCCGCCAAACAGCGTCTTGACCCCGGCGCCACCGTACATCGTGATATCGCCGTCGTAACGGATCGGATTGCCGGCGACATCAGTGGTCGGGAACAGTGCCGCAATGGCGTTGCGACCGCGCAGGTAACTGCCAGTGCGCGGACCACTGGCATCGGTGTATTCCAGGCCACCGGCACGCAATTCGGCGAAGTACACCTGGCGGGCGAAGATCGCCTGTTCGGTACTCGGCAGTGCGGCGAAGAACGCTTGCGCCTGTTCGTCGCTACCCTTGAAGCCATAACCCAGGCTCAGCCAGCTCTGCAGTTCTTCGACGTAGGTCTTGACCACTTTGCCCGGCTGCGCGCTGAGGGCCACCGCTGAATCCGCTACGTTTTGCGGGTTCAGATAACGCGCAATGAACCGTGAGTAATCCGGCCCCTGCGCGCCCGCACCCGCTTGCATCACGATGCTCGCACCGGGGCGCTGATCACCTGCCACGACAGGGCCGAGGCTGGTGATGCTGGCGCGATCTTCCATCAGGATATTGCGCCCGGCATTGACGTCCAGAACACCCGGGCCGGCAATGTCGAAGCTGCTGTAGAGAATGTCTCGCCCGGCCGAAACCCGCGAAATGTCGCGCGCATCGTTATGCACGAACAGATTGCCGGTAGACGCGATCTGTTCGTTATTGCGACTCATGCCCCCAACGGGCGCAAACGTGGGTTGCCCCAAATTGGTACCGGACGCCACGATGTCACGCCCCGCCACCATCCACACCGGGCCTGCCGATTCATACCAGGTGCGCTTCGTGGTCGCGAACGCCAGCGTTTCGCCCGTGCGAATTCCTACCAGGTCACCGGTCAGTGCATAGAAGCGCGCCGGCCCCTGAACACTGCTCAACCCCGAGTAGCTATCGGGACCAAAGGCAAACAGTGGATAGCGCGAATTGGTTTGCGCCAGCACACCATCGCTGCCGGCGTTGGTCGTGATCGGCCGAGCGGACTGGTTGTTGCCGTAGCCATTGAACGCGGGTGCAAACGGTGTGGCGAGCGCCGCTGGGCTGGCCCCTGACTGGTTGATGGCGTAGCCGCCGGCATAGATCGAATCCCCAGCGATCAGTTCAAGCTGCCCCGCGCTGGAAGGTGCCAACAGCAATGACCAGGCCAGAGCCGGCGCCGGGTTGCCTATGCCGTAGGCCGCTGATGGTCCCGCATAAATCGAGCCCTGGCCGGCCACGGCACGCAATATCGAAGGAAAGACGAAGCGGTCATCGGTCGGTGACCCGTTAAGCCCGGCGACGGGGTCCTGCCCGGTGGTTTCCATCAACTGGGTGCTGGGCGTCAGGTTGCCGCCGGCCGAGAACAAATCGATGGCCGTGTGATCGGTCCACAGCGAGAAACCACTCAAACCGCCACCGGCGTGGTAAATGCCATCCGCCGTGGTAAACGGTGTGGAGTTCTGCAGCCTCACGCGGCCCGGATCGGCGGCGCCACCCGACACCAGATCGCCGCGGGTGTTGAGGCGCATGCCGGAGTCACCGGGAATCAGCACCAGCCCACCACTGGCATTACTGGCCGTCGAGTTGAACGGGTCGAAGGCGCGCGTTTCCCGTGGGTCATGAAACAGCGCCGAGGCGCCGTACTGCAGATTAATACCGCCCAACGCGGCGCCCGTCAGTTGCGCCGCACCGCGCAGGTTGATGAGCGCGCCCTGCAAATCGTGCGTCGGCGTGCCGGTACCCGCCAGGCCGGCACGTGCCTGCAGAGACGGATTAAGGACACCGCCCAGACGAATATCCAGGTCTCCGCCACCGGTCAGTTGCAGGTTCCCGTCACTGTCCACGCGGCCCGTACTGCCGATAGCCACGACCAACCCCTGACTGCGAGGGTACGACGCATACCTGTCGTCGCCCATGGCCTTGAGCATGCCAGCATCCCCGCCGGCGCTCAGACTGATGTTGCCGCCGCCCAGCGTACCGAACCCGGTAAAGCCCACCAGATAAGGTCTGGTTTCCTCGCCCAGCGCTGGCAATGGCTGCGCAGCGTAGCTGCCGAAATTGATCCACCAGGCAGTCGGTACATCGTTGTTGCCGGTGCCCTGGCGCCAGAGCCAATTGCCCACCGCCACACTCGGCACCTGCTCCCGCGTACCATCGCCCGTAGAGACCGAGCGACGGCCAAGCACGTCACCCGACACAGACCCGCCGGCATTGATCGTCAGGTTACCGCCCATCTGCGGATACCAGGCCTGATAGAGGCTGGCACTGCCGCCATCGACCCATTTTTCGTAATCGCTGCCAGCGCTGCCCAATACCGAGCCATCAGCCGACAGCCTTCCGCGGGGCTGGCTATAACGCGCGTCGACGTCTGCCGATTGGGTGCCGGCGGTGTAGACGCCGAAAGGTGAAGCCATGCTCAGGTTACCGGCCGCCATCAAATCCAGGTCGCCGGTGCCAGTACGCAAAACGCTGAACATCTGCGTGTGGGCCTGGGCGCTCTTGCTCGGATTGTTTTCAATGCACAGTGCCGGGTCAATAGAGCACCAGAACAATTCGTCATCGTTCATCGGTGTGTAATCCGGCATGCCCATCCAGTTGCCAGGCGCCCACACACTGCGCGCCATGGGCGCGCAAGAACCGGGAGCGATATCACAGAGCACAAGGTATTCCTCGGGAACCGGTTCGTACGGTGTAAAGCCATACTCGTTATCTACCGCCCAGACCAGTTTGCCGGCCACCTCGATCATGCTCACACCATAGTGAGTGTCGGCCATCTGCAAGTTGCCGACGCTGGCCTGAGGTTTCACGCTACGGCTGTCGGCCGCGGTCAGATCGGCCCCTGCCACCATGCGCATCGACCACGACGCACTGCCCGCCGGCAGCATGCTGGCGATCGCCCAGTTTCGACCTTGCTGGTTTCCATTGGCAGGACGCAGGTCGAGCAATACCGTGCCATCGGCGAGCTTCACGTTGGTCATGGAGGGGATCAGCGAACCCCGCAACAGCGCCAACGTTCCGTTCAACACAACACCCACCGTTTTATTGTCGGCATCAACCGCACCCGGCAGCGGCACGCCTTGGGGCCAGAGCAGGGCCTGCAGTGCGGTGGCGTTGTTCAAGCGAATACCTGCACCCAAACGACTGCCGGTCGGCAGGGTCACAGCGTTGTCGAGCAACGTACCGGCGGCATACATCAGGTTACCTGCCGCGTCATGCACATCACCGGCCAGCACCGTTCCACCCTGCAACACGTAAGGTGCTGCCAAAGTGCTCTGAACCGGCAACACCGTGCCCGCAGCCAGTGTGGCGGCTTGAATCGGCAGGTCGTAATTCAAGGTGGCGCCAACCGGAAAGAGCGTCCCTTCGGCAAGGCTGACACCACTGCCCGGTACGATCAGGTCACCGCCGAAAGGCTGTATCCCCGGCAACAGTTTCCAGCCAGCGTCGTCCACGGTTTCCGGCGGCGGTGCGAAACCGTCGTTGATGCTGCCGTAGATATCGAGGTTGCCACCGGCACGGATCAACAGGCTGCCCGCTTCCCCGCTGCCATACACCGAGGTCCGGCGAGTGTGCGGGTTGAGGCTGGCGTAACGGTAGCCGGACAAGTCGAGATCGCCCTGCACCACCAGATCGCCGTCAGCGGTTTTGCTGACGATTTCCACCCCCGGGCGCAGATGAAACGCATCGGCATAGGTCGCATTGTTGAGGCCGGCCAGTTTGCGCTGTAGCAGGTCACTGTTACCCAGCGCCGCATCGATAAAGCCACTGCTGTCTGAGTGAATGCGATCCAGGTAGGCTTGATCGATCACTTGATACGGGCGACCGCTGGCCGCCGGATCGGTGCCATCGGCAGCATCACTGTAACTTCGCACGGCATTCAGCCCGATGGAGCGGGCACCTTGAATACTCAACGTACCGCTGGCATCCACCGCAATGTCACCGCCGCCCAGGCGCGGTGCATTGAGTTCCAGCGTCCCACGCAACACGTCGTCGCGTTGTCCCGCCTGGTTTCCAGGCACTGCATCGGTGCCGTGACGCAGATCAATCCGTGCACCAGCGGCCAGCGTCAGCACGCCGTCACCTGAATTGAGTTCAACCATGGCGCGGTTCGGTGCGTCGATGATTTTGCCGTAGCTGTCGACGCGCAGTACGCGGCCATGGGCATCGAGCAGCGCGTTGCCTGTCAGGTTCAAACCGTTTTTGCCGGCAAGGCGAATGCTGCCGACCCGTTCACCACTGGCATCGATCACCCCGTCCACGGTCAGGTTGCCGTTGTCCACCGAGACATTGACTTGGCCCGCTTTGAGTTCGTTACCGATACGCAGATCGCCCTGCTTGAACTGGAAGCTTCGACTGCCCACTACCCCGCCGGCATTCAAGCGCAGGTTAAGGCTGGCAAAGGCCTGGCTCAAATCACCCGCTAGGCGCTGGGCGCGAATGTCCACGCCACCGGCCTTGTACGGCACCCACGTACCGCCCGCGTCGTAATAGCCACTGCTGCTGCCGACAATCTGCCCTTGCAGATCAACCTGTCCAGCGTCAGTGGCCAGGGCCACAACGTTCAATTGCCCGGCCTGATTGTTGACGGCGGACAGATCGATTCGCGAGCCCGCCAACTGACGAATATTGCCGTTGTTGCTCTGCAACGACACGTCGCCGCCCCAGCTGTATTTCTGCACATCATTGAACGGCAGAACCCGGCCCGCCATGTCCACCTGCGCGCCGCTGCCAAGCAGCAGATCATCCTCGGCATTGACCAGCAGCTTGCCGCTGGCGAGGACGATGCGACTGTCGAGCACAACACTGCGTGCCGTCAGGCTCAGTTGCGCACCGAGGGCATCCGCGGCAGCCGTTGTGGCGCTACCACTCAGAGTCAGGTTGTTGCCCGCCTTGAGTTCACTGACCGAGGCGGCCTCGCCGGTGAGCAATGGCGTGCGCAGATTGAGATTGCCGCCGCTGTAGCTGAACCCCTTGACCGCGTCATAAGCTCCTTGGGATTCGTACACCGCCAGACTGCCCTTGTGGTTGGCGGTGATGCGCTCGCTGGCGTTGAAGTTGACGTTGGCAAACCCCAGGGCCAGTCGGTTATTGCGATCCAGGCCATTGGGCTGCGGGTTCGGGCCATAACCCAATTCGATCCGCTGCGCCTGAATATCCAGCGTGCCGTGCCCGTTGCCGGCGCCGTCGTTGACAACCGTACCCGGGGCCTGAGTCGCCCCGTTCCAGATCAGATTGCGGGTGCGGATCGTCGCGACATCGGTGGCAGCGCCCGAGCCGTAGATAGCCGGGCTACCCAACACCAGATTCAGCAAACGGCTCTGGCCGGTCTGCGGATCAATGGTGTCGAGGGTCACGCTGCCGAAAAAGTTGAACGCATCGCGGGCCACCAGACTCAGGGTTTCCAGCGCGGGGGCGCCAGATTGCGTGTCGCCCTGCAACAGGCGATCCAGCACGTTCTGGTTAAGCGTCAGGCCCGCGGGTGTGCGGCCGCTGGCTGCGGCCAGTGCTTGCGGACTGCCGGCATTGACCACACCGACCGAAAGCCCGAGTTGGCGAGTGCCAAAGCGCACGCTTTCGCCCAGTTCGAAGTCTTTGTCAGTGGCGGCGATGATGCTGCCGTTGGAGTACAGCAACGCCGCAGCGGTGCAATCGGCCGTCGGACAGTTGCCGATACGAATGCTCCCGCCCCCGCCATCGGTGGGCGCAAGCACCGGCGTCCAGCCGTTGGACACCACCAGCAGGCTGGAGCGCCCCGGTTCGTAGACGAAACCGGCTGCGGCATCATACGGGACGTTACCTCGCCCCAAGGTATTGACGCCCGCTCCCGCATCGATGGTGATGCCGCCATTGGCGCTGTTACTGCTCAACACGACCTCTGGCGCCGAGAGGATCGCGCCCTCGCGCAGACGAATCGCCGAGGTATTGCCGATCACCTTGATCGAGCCGCCCTCCGAACCGTAATACACGGTTGGGGTGCCACCGATGGTCAAACGTCCGGCATTCAAGCGGTTGAGGGTGTCGGCGTACAGCGATACACCGTCGAACCCTGGCGTTCGCGTATGCCCGGCACCGAGAATTTCAAACTCTGCGCCGGTATAACCGCCCTGAACGACCGCCGTACCAATAACCCCGCCGCTGGCAGGTTTGAACAGCACCTGCCCGTTGAAATCCAGGGCTGAGTCGTGCTCGCCGCCACTGACCATGCGCAGGTGCAGCGTGTTGCCGTCCAGCGGTGTGCGGGCGCGCGGCAGACCGCGGCGGGCAGCATCGTTGAGCACGAATTGGCTGAACCCGGTTTCGTTGTACTGTGAATAGCGCCGCAGCACATCGGCAGACGTCACGATGACCTGGCTGGGCAAACTGTCACGGATACCGGTGTTGGCAATCGACAGCTGTCCGGCCGTGGTCCACGAGCCATTGCGCAACTTCAACGCACTGTCCATCGGCCCCGCAATCGCTTGACCATTGATTTCGACCCGCAAGGCGCCCGGTAACAAGGCAAAGGTCGATGGCAACAAGGTGTAGGTGCCGGGTGCCAGTCCGGCAACGCCGGTCCCGAGGGTGATCTGCTGGCCGATACGCGGGTCGACCGCGCCGGCCTCGGCCAGCATCGGCGCATAGCGGCCCTGGTCACCGGCCACGATTGCATACACGGGGTTATTGGCCAGCCCCGGCAAACTGAAGGTGCCATCGGTGGCATTGCGTACCAGCGGATTGAAACGCGCATCGGTGGAGCCACCTCGTCCGGAGACAAAACCGGCACCGCGCAAATCGCCGCCGCCCGAAAGGTCGATCACCGCCCCGGTCTGCACATTGGTGTACTGCGCATCAAGGATGACCCCGGAGGTCGCTCCGGCAATGCCATTCAACATCACCGACTTACCGTTGTACCGATAGTCGATACCGTCGGTGGTTCCTCCATAGGGCATGACCAGTCCGGCGGCGCTGACTGAAGTCACGCTGCCCGGCAGAAGATGAAGTTCACGGGTTTTGACAATGACGTCATCACCCAGGGATATCAGCCCCAAAGGCGCACGAATGACGCCGCCCTGCTCGATCTGTCCCGCACTGAGTGTCAGGCTGCCGAACACCGAGTAAGGCAAAGCGGTCGGCGCCGCCCCGTGATTGCCGATACGCAACGTATGCTTCGGCACCGATCCGGCCATACTTTGATAGCCCACTCGCACCTCAGCCGAGACGCCACTGGCCGGGTAGATCTGCGCAGCCCGCATGTGCATGTCACCCGCAGTCCACAGACGGCTGCGCTGCTGTTCATCGGTTGGCGCGAGGAAGCGCAGGTCGCCCTGGCTGTCGAGCGTGACCAGACCAAAGCCACGGCGGCTGACCGCCAGCGCCGGTGCGGCCGATTGCACGAGAGTCCCTTCGGTGCCGAATGAAAGCGAGTTGCCCACGTCCAGCAGGTCCGCGCTGGCGGTGAATTGCGCGCCGGACAACTGCGCTGTCGGATTGCTCATCACTCGCGGACGCACTTTGACTTCCGAGCTCAAATAGGTGCCCAGCCCTGACAGGCGCAGGTAAGGTGCGCTGAGGTTGACCCGGGCGCTGTCACTCGCCGACTCGGCCAATGAAAGAGAACCGGCGAACAGGCTCAGGCCCTGTCCCATGTGCAGGTCGACATCGCCGTCGAACGTCATCAGACCGTTGCTCAGCAGACTCACGCTGTCGAAGCCACCGCTCATCAGCTGATCGGCACTCAAGCGTGTACGCCCGTAGCGTAAAAGTGGCGAAGCCTCACCCGCTCGCAGCGGCTGCGGCAGTGCCGGCGCGGACCCTTGGCCAATGATCATTTCACGTGGCACGCGCACCGCATTGCTCAAGTTCGCGGGACCGTACGCCGGTGTATCAAGAGCGATCTCCAGACGCCCGCCCGCCGCACCTGCACCGCCAGCATTGGCCTGCAGACTGCCCTCGATGAACAGACCATTGTAGGAACTCAGGGTGATCCGTCCGCCATCGGTGGCCACACGAGCGGGGCCTTGCCCACCGCTATCGAGCACGGCTTGCGCACCGGACGCTTCCAGTCGCGCACCTTGGCGGACGATGACGTAAGCATCGGCAGCGGTCGCCGTGATTTTCTTCACATCAATCTCGCCACCGACGATGATCGAGCCACCCTTGCCAACCAGGCCGTAGACGCGGCCCAGCGCATCGACGGCGGTCGCTGCCCGACCGGCGACATCGATCAAGGCATGTTCACCGATCCAGATCGAACGGTTGTGCGGGGTCGGATCGGCCTCTTGCAAGGACGTCGCCACATCAATCGCGCCGAACTGCTGTTGACGGATATCGACAATACCGCCCCAGGCGTTGAGTTCACCATCAAGCGTGATCTGGCCTGCCCCGCGCAAACCGATGCGCTGGCCGGGATCGACGCTGATCCGTGAGCCTTCGCCAATCGACAACGGACTGCTGGCGGGATCAATCAAGCCAGCAAGCGTCGCGCCGGCCTGCAATGCGACAGAAGCGCCGGCCCTTTGCGTCAAGACGCCCTTGAGCGGGTCTTCCTGGAATAACGCGGGCGTCCATAGCTCCAGCGCAGCGCGCGGCGACATACCGGACACAATGGTCGAGGCGGATTCGCCAAATCGATAGACCGGCATCTGCACATCGATCGCGCTTTGCGCGGCGACCTCCAGCCCCTTCAGACCGATGATGTTGTAGGCGCTGAACCCCGTGTGGAACAGCTCCGGCGTCAGGCGCAGGGTCTGTTCTTCGGACACTTCACCGGAAGCGCCGATCCGCACCTTGCTGGCCTGCACGGTCAAGGTGCCGCCGCCGTTCACGCCATAGCCCTGCACCTCGCCATCGAGCACCATGCGCGACAGGCCTGGCGCACTGTTGGCGCTGGATTCAAGCGTCACGTCGCCACCCTTGCCGCCACGCGTCTTGCCGTTGGCCAATACCGCACCGCCCGACGAAACATCGACCAGACTGCCACTGGCCAGCAGAATGTCGCCGGTACTGCGGATCGACACCGTCCCGCCATTGAGGTACGCCAGGCCGCCCGCGTCGTCCGGGTTACTCGACAGGTTGCTCCACAGACCGCGTGTCTGCAGCTGCACACCCTGCGCAACCGTCACCCGCGCTTGCTTGCCTGCTGAAACCTGGAGACTGGTGTCATCACGCCGATCGGTGGCGAGCTGGTTCAAAACGTTGCCCAATTGCAGGCTGCCGCCTTGCGCAATCAGATCGGCATTGACCTGCACGTCAGGGCTGAACAGGGTGATGTTGCCACCGTGATCCACCGTCACGCCTTCATTGACTTCAATCGTGTTTTTCGCCGAGATCTTCAGCGCGCCCAGCGCGAAACCATTGAGCAGCCCGGCATCGAGGAACAGTTTGCCTGCGCGTTCTGCCGCGACCGCATCAGTCAGCCCTGCGTTCGCTACGCTGGCATGCGCGCCCCCCACTTGCACCTGATCGAGCAACGGGTCGAGTTGATAGAGCAGGCCGGCACTGGCAGCGACATAAGCAGCATCGTAACTGCCAACCACCAACTGCCCTCGCCGCGCCCGGGCGGTCTGGGTCTGGGCATAGCCGTCCAGACTTGCCCGCGGTGCCTGGATTTGCCGTTCGCCCTGAAACACCTCACCCAACAGTTGGCCTTCCAGCACGGCGTTGCCCGTTGCGATCACCAACTGGCCGGCATCCCGGCCAACGGTGTAACCCGCTTCCTGACGACGCGTCGGCGCGATCAACGGGCTATAGAAATAATCCGTCTGGCCCCAGCGCTCGCTGTGACTTTCGTAACCTTTGTAAAGACCGTTGTAGAGAATATCGCCCGGCGCACGCGACACTTCGTATAACCGCCCGTCCGCACCGCGCAGCCAGCTCTGGCGAATCTCGCCGCCCTGCACATCAAGCGTGCCGCCGGACACATTGATCAGCGAACCTTTTTCGCTGATCACGTCCTTTCCGGAAAACCGCACCTCACCGCCCTGCGCCATCCATTCACCAACGCCATGGCCCTGAGTGCCGAGGTATCCGCCGACCTCCAACAACCCACCGGCGGTGTACCAGCGGTCGGTGGCGTAACCGTTGGTGCCCGCCGGCACGAATACCAGCTCACGGACATCGACCCAGATGTCGTTACTGTTGAGCGCGCCGTTCTCGCGATTGACCGGCGCATCACGCTGCTCGTTGCCCTGGACGTTGATCTTGATGTTGTTGTTTGCCATCGCCACTTTGACGCCGAGGGCGCCGGACACGTCGATCACCGCCCCCTCGCGCAACAGACTGCGTCGCCCGGCGGCAACTGCCACCTGCCCACCGGTGGCAAGGGTGATCGAGCCGCTTTTGAATTCGACGGTGCCGCCGCTGCCGATGTCGATGCGTGACTGATCGCTGCGGATCCGGTTGTTGGCATTGACGCCGGTCAGCGCGGCCTCGCGCTGGCTGTCCAGGGCGGTGAGATCACTGCTGTCGAGCAGAATCGCACTGACGCCATTTTCGCCCAGGGTCACACGACCCTGGGCATCGCTGGCCGGATTGAGCAAATGCACGGTGCCGCGCGTCGCCACCGAAGTGCTCGCCAGCAGCACACCGTTTTGCACAACGTCGCGGCCAGTCAGGGTGATGTCGCCGGTGGATGCCTGGATCAGGCCGGTGTTGCTGACCTTGCCCGAGCTGTCAGCCTTGAAACCGGGAATGACCTCACTGCCGAAGGTGGTTGAATAGCCATTGCCGTCGGTGCCCGAGCCCTTGCGGATATGGAAACGGTCCCCCGCACCCAGCACCGTCTGACCTTTGGCCGTACTGATCGAGCCGTCGTTCTGCACGTCCTGGCCGAGCAGCAAGGTATAGCCGCCTGCGTCTGTGGAGAGCGCAGGTTGATGCGTTTGTATGGCTGCGCCACGCTCCACCAGGACTTTGCCAGCAGCGTCGGTGAAGGTTGGCTGACTGCCGGTGCTGTCGAAATACAGACCCCGATCGCGAAATTGTGCATCGGTCATGTTCGCGGCTGCCGCTACCAGATTTCGCACATTGACCTGGCTGCCACCGCTGAAGACGATGCCGTTGCGGTTGATCAGCATCACCGTGCCGTCCGCTTTGATCTGCCCCTGAATCTGGCTGGCCCGTGCGCTCGGATCGTTGACGCGATTGAGCACCGCCCAGTTGGCCTGCTGGGCAAATTCCACTGTGGTATTGCGGCCGACGTTGAACGTTTCCCAATTGAGAATCGCCTTGTCGGCGGTCTGCTCGATCTTCACCGTGGTCTTGCCGTCGGCCTGGGTTTGTTGCGGGCCTTTGGCGTTCATCCAGCCCTGGCTCAGGCTGTTATCGATCTTCAGGCCGCCCTCGCCCAATCCGTCCGGAACCACTTGCACACTGCCCAACGCGGCGGCACGTCCAGCGGCTTGTGCGGCCTGCTGAGCGGCAATCGCTGCCACGGTGTTATTGAGTGTCTGCAAAGAGCGCTGCAACTGCTGGCTGGCCCGTTGCTGCTGTGCCAGCGGTGGGGTCATCCCCGGCAGACCGCTCCCACCCGGACGCGACGCCGAAGTCTGCTGCGCTGCGCCCTTCGCGGCAAACCAGGTGGAACTGAACGCTGTCGCCGCCTCGGCACTGCCCGCCACCAGACACAAGGCGACGGCTTGCGCCAATGGCTTGAGCAGCCACTGTGCGGGATCGCCCGCGCCACGTTTGATCGGCCGGATACGGTTACTGTGACGGGAGGTGCGAGCAAGCATCACTACAGGTCCTTTTGGGTGGCAGGTCGGATCAGCCCTGCTGTTACGACATAGGCAGTTGGCGAGCCTCACGACCGAACGGATGTCACACAAACTTCATGATCAAGGAGTAAATCGGCAAAAAAAAAACAGCAGCCCGAAGGCTGCTGCCGTTTCATTGCAGTTGAGACAAGGCTTACAAAGGACGACCAATGCCGTTGCAGGCGTTGGCGTTGTTGATGTCCAGGTTATTGCCCGAGGTGTTGGTGATGAAGTTGGCGGTCACAGCGGTTTTCCAGTTGTTGGGAACCGGCGTGAAGCTGTGGGCGACGGTGGCGACGTTGTTGCCCGGGTTGCTGTAGTGGGTGGTCAGGAAGTTGCGCACGGCGGTGGCCACGGCTGCATCTTTGTAGCACTGGCCGAAGATGAAGTTGGTGTAAGCCACAATCGGGTAACCGCTTGCCGGGTTAGGCACGACCGGGGCCCAGCCAGCCGGGTTGGCAGGTGCGCTTGGCACCGGTGCAGTGCTCAGCGCCAGCGTCACGTTAGCGTTGGTTGGCTGGACGCCATTGACGCGGGCAACCACAGCGTTGCTGGTGGCGTTCACGCCGTCCGGACCCACATAGCCGATCGAACCGTCCACGGCATTCACCGCAGTGGCCACATCAGCGGTGTTGGCTACGCCGACCCAAGTCGATGGCAGCGCGGAACCGGCCGGCAGACGAGCGTTGGTGAAGGTGGAGTTGACGGCGAATTTGGTCGGGCAGATCGAGTTCAGGTGACGGCTGAGGATTTCGGTGGTGCCGCTCGAAGTGCTGCGATAAACCACGCGGATTGCGGTGGTGTCGGCGGTACCCAACAGCGCGCCCCAGGTAGTCTTGGTGCCCGACAGCGCATCGCACAGTTGAGCGCTGGTCAGGTTAAGCGCGGTCTGACCGGATTTTTTGTACGGAATGGCAACCGAAGTGGCCACCGATGGCAGCTGGATCAACGGGCCGTACGAAGCACCGAAGTTGCTGGTGTAGGTGCTGAGTTCCGCAGCGCTGAGGATCGAGTCGCTAGCGGCGAAATGCACGGTGCCGGTGGTGCTGAACTGGGCAGCGTTGTTGGTCAGGAAAGCGCTTTTGCCGACGCCGCTACCGGTCACGGCGTAGCTGAAGTTGGCTGGCAGGATGCTGTTGGCAGAACCTTTGTACAGCGCGGCAGGCAGGGAAGCACCACCACCGGTTACGGCCATGGCCTGGGCAGAAGCCAGAGCGGCGACGGTCAGTGAGGCGGCGATCAGAGTGCGCTTGAACATGAAGAATCTCCTTTTCAACTTGGTTTGGAACACAGGTTTCGGAAGGCTTGCATGACACCGGGAGGGTCCACCGCAGTGGAGCCGCAGGAAGAAATTCGCAGCTTCCGGTGACAGATAAAGGAAAAAACCTCGGGAGCTGCGGGGGGATTTTTGGGGGGATTTCTCGGGTGTTTGCGGTGGGTTGCGGCCCGTCTGGATCAGGGGTTTGGCTGAATCGGGCTGGAGCCGTTGGCGGGTGGTTGCAGATGACAGAATGGAGAACCCGAGGATGATGGGATCAGGACTCGGGTGAGGGTCAGGCCGGTGCAAAATATTTGAGTTTTGTGTTGTCGGGACTGGCGCTTCGCGAGCAGGCTCGCTCCCACAGTTGAAATGCGTTCCTCTGTGGGAGCGAGCCTGCTCGCGAAGAGGCCAGCCCGGCCAACATCAAAAGCGGCTACTGCACCAACTGGTTGATCTCAATAATCGGCAACAACACCGCCATCACAATCACCAGCACCACCCCGCCCATCACCACAATCATCAGCGGCTCGAGCAACGCGGTCATGCCCATCGCCCGTCGTTCAATGTCCCGGGAAAGCGTCTGCGCCGCGCGCTCGAGCATCGGCGGCAGCGAGCCGGTTTTCTCGCCGCTGGCGATCAGGTGAATCAGCACCGGCGGAAACACATTCTCCACCCGCAGCGCGGCGGCGAGGTTGACCCCCTCGCGCACTTTCGCCGTGGCCTCGCTGACGCTCAGGCTCAAGCGGTCGTTGGACAAGGTCTGCCGCGCTGCTTCCAGTGCACGCAACAACGGCACGCCGGCGCCGCCGAGGATCGCCAGCGTGGACGCGAAGCGCGCGGTGTTCAAACCGAGAATGAAACGTCCGAACAGCGGCAATTTCAGCACCCGGTGATGCCAGCTCAACCGCGCCGCCGGATTACGCAAATACAGCCGCCAACTCCAGAACGCCCCGGCCATCAGCGCCGCACACAACCAACCCCACGCGCGAATGAAATCACTGGCGGTAAGCATCGCCAGCGTCAACCCCGGCAAATCCTGCCGCGCCTGAGAAAACGCGCTGACCACCTGCGGCACCACGTAGCTGAGCAGGAAAATCACAATGCCGATCGACACCAACCCGACCACGCCCGGATAGATGAACGCGGTGAGAATCTTGCCGCGCAGGTTGTTGCGTTCCTCGATGTAATCGGCCAGCCGTTCCATCACCTGCGCCAGATCGCCGGACTCTTCGCCAGCGGCAATCAGCGCGCGGTAAATCTCGGGAAAGTCCCGTGGCCGCGACGCCAGCGATTCCGCCAGACGCATGCCGCTGCGCACATCGGCGCGCACGGCGCTGAGGGTCTGGGCGATGTGCTTTTTTTCGGCCTGCTCGACCGTCGCGCTCAGCGCTGCTTCCAATGGCAGGCTGGCACCGAGCAGGCTCGCCAGTTGCCGCGTGGCCCAGGCGAGGTCGTTGTCGGAGAGTCTGGCGCTGAACAAACCGCCGCCACCGTGTCGGGCGACGTTACTTTCCTCGTGCACCGACAGCGCTGTCAGGCCACGCCCGCGCAAGGCACTGAACGCTGCGCTCTGGCTGTCCGCCTCAAGGTGCCCGGACTCGATTTTCCCGGTGGCATCCGCCGCTTCAAAGCGATAGCGATTCATCAGGCGTCCCGTGTCACGCGAAGGATTTCTTCCGGCGCGGTGGCACCGCTGCGAATCCAGCGCTCACCGTCCTCACGCAGGCTGAACATCCCCGCTTTCGACGCCGCCGCGCGCAGGGCCTGCTCCCCTGCCCCTTGGTGAATCAGCGTGCGGATGTCGTCGTCGATGCAGAACAATTCGTGGATGCCGGTGCGGCCGCTGTAACCGGTGTGATTGCACGCTGCGCAGCCGACCGGACGCCAGGTGCCGGTCGTAGCCGGATCTTCCTGTTTGCACTGATTGCACAGGCGCCGCACCAGACGTTGCGCGAGGACGCCGAGCATGGATGACGCGAGCAAGAACGGCTCAACGCCCATATCGATCAGGCGATTGACTGCCGACACCGCGTCGTTGGTGTGCAGCGTCGCCAGCACCAAGTGCCCGGTGAGCGAGGCCTGCACGGCGATTTGCGCGGTCTCGAGATCGCGGATCTCGCCGATCATGATGATGTCCGGGTCCTGCCGCAGAATCGCCCGCAGCGCGAGGGCAAAGGTCATGTCGATCTTGGCGTTGACCTGAATCTGGCTGATCCCCGGCAGGTCGTATTCCACCGGATCTTCCACGGTAAGGATGTTGCTGGTGCTCGCATCCAGCCGCGCCAGCGCCGCGTAGAGGCTGGTGGTCTTGCCGCTGCCGGTCGGCCCGGTGACCAGGACGATGCCGTGGGGCTGGCGGATCAGGTGATCGAGTTTGGCCAGCACCTGCGCATCCATGCCCAAGGTTTCCAGATGCAAGCGCCCGGCCTGTTTGTCGAGCAGACGCATCACCACACGTTCGCCGTGGCCGGTGGGCACCGTCGACACCCGAATATCGATCGGCCGCCCCGCTACACGCAAGGCGATACGACCGTCCTGCGGCAAGCGTTTTTCGGCGATGTCGAGCTGGGCCATGATCTTGATCCGCGACACCAGCGCACCGTGCAACGCCTTGCGCGGCGAGACCACATCGCGCAGGGTGCCATCGACGCGGTAGCGCACCACCGAATGGGTTTCGAACGGTTCGATATGAATGTCGCTGGCCTCATCGCGCGCAGCCTGGGTGAGCAAGGCGTTGATCATGCGAATCACCGGCGCGCCGTCCTGGGTGTCGAGCAGGTCGGTGATCTCCGGCATGTCCTGCATCAGCCGATCGAGATCGACCTCGTTTTCCGCAGCACCGACCACCGCCGCCGCACTGCCGGTGTCGGCGTAAGCGCTGGCGAGCAAACCGTCGAGCTCGTCATCGCGCACCCGCTCGACCTGCGTCGCGCCGAACTGCCGACGCACTTCGCTGATCGACCAGCCGGGTGTCGATGGGCACACCGTCAGCACGCCATCGCGCAAAAGAATGCGCTGCGCCTTGGCCCAGGCGTAAGGCAATGCACTCATCGCCCATCCTCCCCGCAATTCGCCATAGCAATGCGATCCTCTGGGGCAATGAGCCCCCTTGTGGCGAGGGGATTTATCCCCGTTGGGCTGCGAAGCAGACCCAAACCTTGAGAACCGGTTTCTCCAGGCAGATCGCGTGTACCGGTTTCACGACTGCTGCGCAGCCGAGCGGGGATAAATCCCCTCGCCACAGTCATCATCTCAGTCAAAACCGGGTGCTCCCTTTAATCGATGCCGTGGCAATGCGATCCCCTGTGGCAATGGGTACCTCTGTGGCGAGGGGATTTATCCCCGTTGGGCTGCGAAGCAGACCCAAAACCTGAGAACCGGTTTCTACAGGCAAATCGCGTGTACCGGTTTTACGACTGCTGCGCAGCCGGGCGGGGATAAATTCCCTCACCACCGTCATCATCTCAGTCAAAACCGGGTGCTCCCTTCAATCGAGACCGTGGCAATAGGATCCTCAGTGGCAATGAGATCCTCTGTGGCAATGAGATCCTCTGTGGCAATGAGATCCCTTGTGGCGAGGGGATTTATCCCCGTTGGGCTGCGAAGCAGACCCAAACCTTGAGAACCGGTTTCTCCAGGCAGATCGCGTGTACCGGTTTCACGACTGCTGCGCAGCCGAGCGGGGATAAATCCCCTCGCCACAGTCATCATCTCAGTCAAAACCGGGTGCTCCCTTTAATCGATGCCGTGGCAATGCGATCCCCTGTGGCAATGGGTACCTCTGTGGCGAGGGGATTTATCCCCGTTGGGCTGCGAAGCAGACCCAAAACCTGAGAACCGGTTTCTACAGGCAAATCGCGTGTACCGGTTTTACGACTGCTGCGCAGCCGAGCGGGGATAAATCCCCTCACCACAGTCATCATCTCAGTCAAAACCGGGTGCTCCCTTCGATCGATGCCGTGGCAATGGGATGCCCTGTGGCAATGGGAACCTCAGTGGCAATGGGTACCTCTGTGGCGAGGGGATTTATCCCCGTTGGGCTGCGCAGCAGACCCAAACCTTGAGA